>NZ_JBFUPN010000059.1:0-2733 GCF_041355315.1 Mucilaginibacter sp. RCC_168 | reverse complement strand
GTGGGTATACCGCTGAAATTGACCATGTATTCCGGGGCAATGTTGCAATGTGTTCCGCCGATATTTGACCAGGGCGTTCCGGGAGGCCTGACCAGCTGTTCCGGGGCAAACTGACCATGTAGCACTCGTAAAGCGACCCGTTTCCGGGTTAAGCTGACGAGTCATTCCGGGCCAAATTGACCAGGCGATCCGGGTAATTTGACCAGGCATTCCGGGCCAATCTGACCACCCGGACGAGACAGCTTATACTGTAGAAGCACCCATCTTTGCGGGGTTTAACATAACCCTACGAAGCATGGCCAACACTACATTAAGTATGAGTAAGATTAGGAAGATATTAAGGATGTACCATCATGGGCGCAGTATCATGTCGATAGCGGCTCAGACGGACGCATCCCGAAACACCGTTAAGAAGTACCTGACCGCCTTTAAGGATAGTGGCTTTGCCTTTGATGAGGTTAATGCCCTGAACGATAAAGAGCTGGAAGACCTCTTCGGTAAGAGTAAAGAAAAGGCCCCTTCAGGCATGATGTTATCCATGCTGCGTTGTTTCCCCCATGTTGACAAGGAGCTTAAACGTGTCGGTGTTAACCGGCAGATCCTTTGGAAAGAATACTATAAAGAGTTCCCGGACGGATACAAATACAGTCAGTTCTGCTTTTACTTTAACCAATGGAAAGCCAGGGTAAACCCGGTGATGCATATTGATCATAAGGCTGGGGACAAGCTCTATGTGGACTTTGCAGGCCAGAAGATGAGCATCACCGACAAAGAGACCGGCGAGATCATTGAGGTAGAGATCTTTGTAGCCATCCTTGGTGCCAGCCAGCTTACTTACGTAGAGGCCGTTATGAGCCAACAGAAAGAAGACTTTGTTACAGCTTGTGAACATACCCTGCAATATATTGGAGGGGTTCCCGATGCTATCGTGCCGGATAACCTGAAAGCAGCAGTAACCAAAAGCAGTCGCTTTGAACCCACCCTGAATGAAACTTTCGAAGACTTTGCCGATCATTATGGCACCACTATTCTACCAGCCCGGGCGTACCGCCCTCGTGATAAAGCTTTGGTAGAGGGTGCTGTCAGGATCATGTATACCCGGATCTATGCACCTTTAAGGAAGGCTGTTTTTCATTCGCTTAGGGAACTGAATGAAGCCATCAGGGTTGAACTGGAGTTGCATAACAACTTGCTGCTTCAGGGTCGCAATTACAGCCGGAGACAACAGTTCGAAGAGATCGAACGTCATGTGCTCTCGCCACTGCCGGTGTTGTCTTACGAGCTGAAAAAGCAGTTTCATGCTACGGTGATGAAGAATGGCCATGTCTGCCTGGGCCCTGACAAGCATTACTACAGCGTCCCTTATCGGTTCATCGGTAAGAAGATCAAGCTGTTATATTCCAGTGCTTCAGTAGAAGCCTTTTATCATTATGAACGGATCGCCATGCACAAACGAACCCGGGGAGCCCATCTTTATACCACAGAAGATGATCATATGGCCTCTACCCACCAGTTTGTTACGGACTGGTCAAAGGATAAGTTCCTGGGGTGGGCCGCTTCGATACATGAGGATGTCAGGCTCTATATCCATAACATCTTTGACCGCAAACGCCACGCCGAGCAAGCTTATAAATCCTGCCTGGGTATCCTGGGCTTTGCCAAGAGGGTGGGCAATGAACGCCTGATCCTGGCTTGCAGAAGAGGCTTGAGTTACGGTCTCTATAACTACAAAACCATTAATCTGATCATAGAAAAGAACATGGATCAGTATGAAGACAGCCTGTTTGCAGGTGAACTGCCTATGCCAGACCATGATAATATCAGAGGAGAAGACTATTACAAATAACCGTTAAACAATAATACCATGAACACAAGTACATTAGACAAAATGCGGAAGCTAAAGTTCTTCGGCATGTATCATGCTTTTCAAAGCACCCTGGAGACAGGTAAAACCAATGATTACACAGCAGATGAACTGTTGGCCCACCTGGTAGAAGCTGAGTGGGATGACCGGCATAACAGGCGCATCGAACGGCAGATCTATTACGCCAAGTTCCGTTACAAGGCTTCCGTGGAGGATGTGCACTACCATGCTGATCGGAGTATCGATCGCAACCAGATCATGCGCCTGGCGGACTGTACTTTCATTGACCGTAATGAGAACCTGCTCATTACCGGCAGTACCGGTATTGGCAAAAGCTATATCGCTTCCGCTATCGGCTACCAGGCCTGTACGCAGGCTTACAGGGTATATTATGCAAGTACGCCTAAGCTATTCGCGAAACTTAAGATGGCCAAGGCAGACGGATCCTATGTGAAGGAGATCGGTAAGATCGAACGGCAGCAGTTACTCATTCTTGATGACTTCGGCATACAGCCTTTTGATGCACAAAGCAGGGCGGCACTGATGGAGATTATTGAGGACAGGCATGGCAAGACCTCACTGATCATAACCTCGCAACTTCCGGTAAGTAAGTGGCATGAGGTCATCGGTGAGAAAACCATAGCGGATGCTATTCTGGACCGGATCGTACACAGTGCGCACCGGATAGAGCTGAAAGGAGAATCGATGAGAAAAAAACGCAAGCCTGATGACAAAGACGCCAGCTACCAATAATCACTTTTAATAACTAACTTTGAAACGCTGAAACAGCATTTGCTGTACTCGTCCGCCAGCCAAATACATGCTCCGTTTGCCACGGAATAGCATGGTCACCCTCCGCAGAATACCCA
>NZ_JBFUPN010000058.1:0-2743 GCF_041355315.1 Mucilaginibacter sp. RCC_168 | reverse complement strand
TATTCAGCAGCCGTATCATTGAAGCCGACTAAGAGCTGGTTCCGCTCGTTATCGGTGATCATCTCCAGCTGATCCAGCGGCAGGTCCTGGTCAGAAACAACCGCTTGCAGCAAACGCTGGTAATGGGCGAGCATCCGCTCTATCGTTTCCGGGTCATAAAGATCGCTGTTATAGTTTATTTCCCCGCTTATCCCACCGGGGTTCTCCCGCAGGGTAACGGACATATCAAACTTTGATGTATTGTCCTGGTTTCCTTCAAACGATACCGATAATCCGGAGAGTCCGTTTTCAAGATTGCCTGCCTGTGCATTGTTCTGGAAGACAAACATGACATCAAAGAGCGGGCTTCGGCTCATATCCCTTTCCTTGACGACAGCCTCCACGATTTTTTCAAACGGAACGTCCTGGTGTGCATAAGCCTCGAGGGTTGTCTTTCTGACCTGTAGGAGGACTTCACGGAAAGACATTTGCGTTGACAGGCGGTTTCGTAAAACAAGGGTATTGACAAAAAAGCCGATGAGCCCTTCTACCTCCTGCATCTGCCGTCCCGCTACAGGACTGCCGACACAGATGTCATCCTGTCCGGTATATTTATATAATAATATATTGAAGGCGGATAATAAGGTCATGTACAGGGTAGCTCCGTTGTCCAGGCTTATTCTTTCCAGGCTTCCGGTTAGTTCCCTGCCGAGGCGGAAACCAGCTGTTGCGCCCTTACTGCTTCGTAGCGGAGTCCTGGTATGATCCGTTGGGAGATTAAGGACCTGTAGCCCAGCAAGCTGCTGCTGCCAGTAGGCCATCTTATTATTGAGGACGTCCCCTGACAAGTACTCCCGCTGCCAGATCGTGTAATCGGCATACTGGACGGGTAATTCCGGCAGTTGGTAATTGCGGCCTGCAGTAAATGCATTATAGAGTTCAGTCAGTTCTTTGACCAAAATAGGTATAGACCATCCATCAGAAATGATATGGTGCATGGTTCCGAGAAATACATGTTCTTCTTCGCTGACCTTGATCAGGTCCCCCCGGATCATATAATCCGAGGAAAGGTTAAAGGGGGCAGTGATGAGCTCATCGATCTTATCCCTTAAACCAGCCTCATCGTGGTAAACAAAACCATTCCCGGATCCCAGTTTCCATCCGTCTTTATCCAGAATATGCTGGAAGGCCTGGCCATCTTCTTCCCCGATCACGGTGCGGAGTACCTCATGACGGTTTACAATCGTCCTGAGTGCCTTTTCAAGCACGATGCTGTCCAGTTCTCCTTTTAATCGTAATACAAATGGGAGATGGTATTGCAAACTACCCTCCAGTGCATCAATGAACCATAACCTCTCCTGAGCAAAAGATAAAGGTATCCTTTCCGGCCGTGTGGCGGCCAGGATAGCAGGCAGGGCGGTCAGGGTATCCGGTGTTGTGGATATATAAGCGGCTAATAATGCAATGGTAGGATTATTGAATATCGTTCCGATACTCAGTTCTAGAGCCATTTCTCTTCTGGCGTAAGATACGAGTCGCATGGCCAGCAGGGAATGTCCTCCGAGCTCAAAGAAGTTGTCGTGTATACCTATCCGTTCAACGGCAAGCAGGTCTGACCATATAGCAGCGAGCTGCACTTCTATTGGGTTCCTTGGTGCTTCGTATTGGGACTGTGCTGCACCGGAAATGTCGATATCCAGGAGAGCCTTTCGGTCTGTTTTTCCGTTAGGTGTTAATGGTAGTGAATCCAGTTCAAGCAAAAGGCCGGGAACCATGTACTCGGGTAGCTTGGTGCGCAGGTATGCCAACACATCCTCGTGCTGATAGCCGTTCCCGGGAACTACATAGGCTATTAATCGTTTATTTCCCTGGCTGTCCTCTTTGCATAAAACGACCGCCTGCTGAACCTGTCCTGTCTGTGTCAGGGCGCTTTCAATCTCGCCGGGTTCGATCCGGTATCCGCGGATCTTGACCTGGTCATCACCGCGTCCGAGGAACTCGATATTGCCATCGGGCAACCATCGTCCCAGGTCACCTGTTCTGTAGATGCGTGCATCGGGTGCTGTACTGAAAGGGTGGAGGATGAACTTCTCGGCAGTCAGGTCAGGGCGGTTGAGATACCCCCGCGCCAATCCCGCCCCGCCGATGCAGATCTCACCGGTTACCCCTACAGGCACCAGGCCCTGATCCGGCCCCAGGATGTATATCTGGGTATTGCCTATCGGTCGGCCGATGGTTACGCCTTCTGTAATTGATAGCTTTTTAATTGAAGACCAAATTGTAGTTTCCGTAGGCCCGTAAACATTCCATATATCTCCTATTTTAGTAAAATAGGTTTTGATTTTCTTTTGTATACCTTCTCCACCTATTAACATTTTAAGTTGCATTTCATTCGTCCAACCTGCTTCTGCCAGCAATTGCCACGTTGATGGAGTTCCCTGCATATGTGTCGGACAATAATTATAAAGATTTTGCACCAGCAAAAAACCATCTCGTGCTATCTTGTTTGATATAATAAATAATTTTCCTCCATTAACTAAAGGCAGATAAAATTCCAGATAACATATATCAAAAATATATGTGGTGACGGATAAGAAACTAGAAACTGAACTAAAGTCAACTTCATTAGCTATACCTATTAATAAATTCACCACTGAGGCATGCTCGATCATAACGCCTTTAGGTTTTCCGGTAGAACCGGAAGTATAGATGACATAAGCGAGGTTGGATGGGAGGAGTTTAGTTTTAACCTTTTGGATATGCT
>NZ_JBFUPN010000057.1:1837-3004 GCF_041355315.1 Mucilaginibacter sp. RCC_168 | reverse complement strand
TAGCTGCTCCCGCGTTTACGGTTATTGTCAAAGGATAATTCCCCTGCTCCTGCACCTTGGGGTTGCTTGCCTCCAACAGCCATGACCGCGAAGAAATGACCTTACTTACGGGGTAATTCTCAAATACAAGCAAGGTATCGAAGAGGTCACCCTGTATGCCCGTCCAGCCCTGGATCGTATTTAACCCAGTATACTGATGCTCCCTGCTTTCCAGTTGCTGCTGCTGGATGGACTGCAGCCATTCCGTTATCCCCAGGCTTTCCCCGAGCAGAGAATGAAGGGGAAGGGTGTTGATATACATACCCACGCGGTCCTCTACCCCGGGCAGATCATCGGGCCGTCCGGATACCGTTACACCATAGACAATATGAGCATTTCCTGTATACCGGTGAAGCAGGTATGACCACACCCCCTGCATGATGGTATTGACAGTAATCTTATGACTTTGCGCATAGGCCGTTATCGTGGCCGTTTTATGCTCATCGAGGAACAGGAGCGCCTGTTTATATTGTCCCAAACCCTTATTTCGCTCCGTTTTCGTTGCTATAAAAGGCAACAGGCTGCCAGCTTCTACACCTTTGAGGTAACTACGCCAGTATTGCTGCTCTTTGTGTTTGTCCCGACTTTCTATATAACGTATATAATCTTCATATTTATCTTCGGGGACATCCGGCAGTTCAGTTCCGGTCACCATGTTCTCATAAACACTGAGGAATTCGCCCATTAAAAGGGAGCCAGACCAGCCGTCACAAATTATATGATGATGGCTCCAGAGCATATAGTAACGCTCCTCACTCAACCGGAAGAGAGCTACGCGCATTAGTGGAGGCGCTTTAAAGTCAAAGCCGCGACGCCGATCGGCATCTTCATAATCCCTGATGGCCCGCGCCTGTTCAGCCTCATTCTTTTTCCGGTAATCCAGCACATCCACAGGCATCACAGCCTCTTTGTATACACATTGAATAGGCACCTTAAAAGTATCGTATTCGAAACCGCTCCTCAATATACTGTGTCGCCTGATCAAATGGGCCCAGCTGTTGATGAATTGCGCTACATCTACATTGGCCAGCTCGCAACCAAACTGCTCAACATATGCACCGCTGCCGTGTTCATAAAGGGCATGGAACAACATTCCCTGCTGCAAATCGCTCAAACGATAAAGTGACG
>NZ_JBFUPN010000057.1:0-1743 GCF_041355315.1 Mucilaginibacter sp. RCC_168 | reverse complement strand
CTCAACATATGCACCGCTGCCGTGTTCATAAAGGGCATGGAACAACATTCCCTGCTGCAAATCGCTCAAACGATAAAGTCCGGCTATTGTTCCATGCCCAGTAGTTGTGTTTTCTGTTAAGAAGCTGTCGAGTTCATTATAAGCGATCTCATTTCCGAGTCCATAGTCAGAAGGGGTGAAAACGATGCCCGACTTGTGCTGTTCGGTGCAATGATCGATCAGCGTTTCCAGGTTTTTGAGATAGCAGTCTGCAAGTTCCTGTATCCGCTCCTGGCTGAAATGAAGGGTACTGTAGCCCCAGTTAAGTACGAGTTCCCCGCCGGCTACCATACTGTTAACTGAAAGTTTTTCATCTGTCAGGAGTTCGGGATTTGCCTGTTCTCCTGTGGGCTCTCCTGCTGCCGTCAGATAATTATCCTGGTTCTGCTTCAGGACATTATCCAGTTGTCCCAAATAATTGAACACGATATCCCATGGTAAATCGCCCTGTAACTGCGGTTCTTTATTGATATACTTTAATATCCCGTAACCCAGTCCTTTATCCGGGACTTTACGCAACTGTTCTTTAACGCTCTTGATCCAGTCGGCTGGCCCTGTCCCGGTTCCCTTAGACAGCAATACGGGGTACATGCTGGTAAACCAGCCCACGGTATGGGAGAGGTCTATTCCATCGAGTATATCCTCCCTGCCATGTCCCTCCAGGCCTATAACAATTTCTTCCGATCCCGACCACTCCTCTATTGTCTTAGCCAGGGCGGCTAATAAAATATCATTAATCTCTGTATGGTAGACTGCCGGTACATCCTGCAATAATACCTGCGTTTGTGCTGTGCTTAAGCGGCTCCTGTAATGTCCGGTATCCTTTATCTTTACGGGCCCGGAGCAGGCGTGATCATAAGGCAGCGGACGGTAACGCTGTACTGCTTTATGCCAGTAGGGCTGCTGCGCCAGTAAGCGGGTGCTCTTTCCATATTCAGTCAGAGCGTTATACCAGTCCCGGTAGGAACTGCTCTTATTGCCCCATACTGGGCTATTACCCTGCATTAGCGCGCTTATTATCAAGCCCAGGTCCTCTAACAAAATACGCCAGGACACACCGTCCACCACCAGGTGATGTATAACTATTAACAACCGGTTATGGCTTTGGTCGTTTAATGTCTTCATCAATACCACCCGTATGAGTTCTCCTTTCTCTATATCAAGACCGCGTTGATAGTCATTGGAGATGTCCCTTATCCGTAAACCGAACAACACAGTATCTGTTGTCATGTTTTCTACTATTAAGGGCAAAACCGGGCCTGAGGAATAATGTTGTTCCCAACCCGATGAAGTTTGTTCATACCTGAAACGTAATGCATCATGCCGCTCTGCCAATAGCTGAACAGCCTGCTGCAAAAGCTCAACGGCTATGGACTTGTCTATAGCCAGCAACACACTTTGGTTATAATGGGAGAGGTGTCCCTTCTGGCGGCTTAAATACCATTGCTGAGTAGGCAATAATCCGCTTTTACCCGTTAAGGCTCCCTGCTCTGCCGTTATATCCGTGTTATCCTGAGCGGCAATCGCTGCAGCTAAGGCAGCTATGGTCTGATGCATGAAAATGTCCCGTGGACGGGTGTGATAACCAGCATGGCGCAAACGGCTGACCACTTGAATCGTGATGATAGAATCTCCGCCGAGCTGGAAGAAGTTATCGTGTATGCCAACGCGCTCAACGGCGAGCAGGTCTGTCCATATAGCAGC
>NZ_JBFUPN010000056.1:1495-3120 GCF_041355315.1 Mucilaginibacter sp. RCC_168 | reverse complement strand
CTGGGACTGACCTGGAGGAGCAACTGGCTGAGATCTGGAAAGAGGTGCTGAACCGGGACCGGGTTGGTGTAACGGATGATTTTTTTGAACTGGGCGGTGATTCGATCAAAGCTATACAAATTTCCACCCGGCTTTATAAACTGGGGTATAAGCTGGAGATCAAGGATCTGTTTTTGCATCCGACGGTATATTCATTGTCTCGGGTAATGAAGAAGGCTGTTGTGGAGGCCGTTTCGGACCAGTCTGCAGTAAAAGGAACAGTTCTTTTAACGCCGATCCAGCAATTATTTTTTGCGGCCGGGCACGCGGAACCGCAGCATTATAATCAGTCAGTTTTATTGAGTTCGGCAGAGCGTTATCAAATAAAAGGCATCCGCCTGGTAATGAAGAAACTTCAGGAGCATCACGATGCGCTACGGATGAGTTACCATATAGAATCAGGCTCTGTTCGTCAAATGAATAACGGGCTGAGCTACCCTGTACATGTGGGTGAGTATGACCTGCGGGAATCAGCCGATGTATTACAGGAAATGGAAAACCTGGCAAATGAGCTCCAGCAGCATATGAGCCTGGAGACAGGCCCGGTGATGCGGACAGGGATTTTCAGGCTGCCGGATGGGGACAGGTTGTTGATCGTGATCCATCACCTGGTAGTCGACGGAATATCCTGGCGTATCCTGTTTGAAGATATCGGGACGCTTTACCGCCAGTACCAGGATGGGGAAGAACTGGAGCTTCCGTCCAAAACAGATTCATTCCGGCTATGGTCAGAACGGTTGCATGAGTATGCTGAAGGAGAACGTTTTTTAAAGGAACGGAGTTACTGGGAAGCCCAGGAAAGGATACCGGTAGAACGTTTACGGGAAGACCATCCGGTCAGCAGCAACCGGACAGGAGATGCCGGAGTCGTATCACTGGTTCTGGAAGAATCAGCGACAGCGCATCTTTTAAGCAGGGTAAATCAAGCCTACGGAACAGAGATCAATGATATTTTACTGACGGGTCTAGGCCTGGCAGTGGCGCAGAGTTTCGGGAATAAAAGCCTGTTGATAGGCATGGAGGGTCATGGCCGTGAGGGTGTGCTTCCAGGGATAGATGTGAACCGTACCGTAGGCTGGTTTACCTCTGTATATCCGGTAATACTGGATATGAGTTATAAGGAGGACCTGTCCCGTCAGATCAGGGAGGTCAAGGAAACGCTGCAGCGTATACCGAATAAGGGCATAGGTTACGGGATACTTAAATACCTGACCAGTCCGGAGAAACGAGGCGGGCTTCAGTTTTCCTTAACCCCGGAGATCAGCTTTAATTACCTGGGTGAGTTTGATGCGGATCTGCAGGAAGCGAAGCTGGAGCTGTCGTCCGACTCCCAGGGATCGGCGTTGAGTGCGGGTGCAGAGCGTGGTTATAATATAGATATCACGGGCATGATCAGTAGTAAAAGATTGATATTGTCGGTATCATACAACAGGCACCAATATGAGGAAGCGACGATAAATGGGTTCCGGGATAATTACCGGGATTCGATCCTGCGGATCATCACCCATTGTGTTTCCAGGAAAGAAACTGAACTGACCCCGAGTGATCTGACCTATAAACATTTATCTATTCAGGATCTGGAAAGA
>NZ_JBFUPN010000056.1:0-1401 GCF_041355315.1 Mucilaginibacter sp. RCC_168 | reverse complement strand
TCCGATATTGAAGATATTTATCCGTTATCCCCTATGCAAGAGGGGATGCTGTTCCATCATTTGTATGACCGGTCCTCTGTTGCCTATTTTTTACAGACATCGTACCAGATTCATGGAACCCTGGATATCTCCTTCGTGCAGCGGAGCCTGGTGGAGTTATCCCGCCGCCATGATGTCCTGAGGACAGCGTTTGTTTTCTCAGAGGCATCGCGATCGTTACAGGCAGTTTTAAAGAGCCGGGAGATCGAGTTTGCTTATCACGATTTCCGGGTGTTTGGCTGGGCAGAGATGGGTGACCGTGTCCGTTCATTTAAAGAAGCAGACCGGTTAAGGTCGTTTGATCTGAGCCGGGATGTACTGATGCGGGTTCATGTGCTGCATTTGTCGGATGATGTATATGAATTCATCTGGAGCTACCATCATATCCTGATGGACGGTTGGTGCCTGGGGACGCTGACAAGGGAATATTATGAGATATACAACAGTTATATTGAAAACCGTAGTTACCACCTGCCGGTGGTACGTCAATATAAGCATTATATACAATGGTTATCCTTGCAGGATGAATCAGCCGCGGCCTCCTATTGGTCGGCTTATCTGTCCTCCTATTCGGGCCTGAGCAGTGTTCCTGCACTTCCCTCCGGATCGAGGAACAAGGGTGATTACTTTCTGAATAAAACAGGTTTCAGCCTTGGGGTAGCGCTGACACGCCAGGTAGTATCCTATGCGCGGTCACGCCGGGTCACGCTGAATACGGTAATAGAAACGGTCTGGGGTATACTTTTATCCCGTTATAACCATACGCAGGATGTGGTATTCGGCTCTGTTGTTTCAGGCCGTCCGGGGAACCTGGATGGTGTAGAGGATATAATAGGTTTGTTTATCAATACGGTGCCGGTCAGGATCTGCTATGAAGCAGGAACAACGTTCAGCAGTCTGGTTAAGGGGGTACAGCACGATTCGCTTGACGGAGCGCGGTATCACTATTATCCGCTGGCCAAGATACAGTCATCGGTTACCGGTCAGCCGTTACTGGATCATATCATGGTATTTGAAAACTATCCGGACATGCAGCCACCCGCTGAACCGGCGGGTGCTGATGAGGTCGAAAATCCAGGTCCGGAGGTCGTTTCGGTAGATATTTTTGAGCATAACAATTACAGCTTTACCGTAATCGTTATGCCGGGAGAAGATATCAGCATCCGTCTGGATTATGACGGCAGAATGTATGACCGTTCATTTATAGAACGGATTCCCGGCCATTTCCTGACTATACTTGATGAGGCACTGAAGAATGACATTCCGGTATCCCGGCTTTCCCTCTTGTCCGCATCGGAGCGGGAAGAATTACTGAGCAGTTTCAGTCATGGCGCTGTAACGGAGTACGGGGATGAAGATACG
>NZ_JBFUPN010000055.1:0-5563 GCF_041355315.1 Mucilaginibacter sp. RCC_168 | reverse complement strand
TAATCGTATTGCCCCTTATAAGTTTTACGATTTTCTCTGGTTTTTCCACTTGCACGTTTTCGGTGCTATAAAGAACGTTCAGGCTCGTAAAGTTAAAAGATATTTTCTTTCATACAAGCCCCAATGGTTGGTTGATTTTTACCACAGGCCGCCGCCGGGTTGGTTGTTTTTTGAGTTTCTAAGGCCATAACGGCGCGATTTTTTTAAGATAAAGTTAGTGGATGATGCTTGTTAAGTGCTTCTTTCAGGTCTTCCAGATTGGTGGTTTTATACCTTTCAGTTGAGCTGACATAACGATGCCCGGCCATATATTGAACGGTACGCAGGTTCTTTTCTTTCAGCCATTCCGTGATTACACTTTGCCTGATCTGTTTAGCATGTTTGTATTTTGGGTTCAGTTTCCTAAGCGCATAGTTGAGGTGTAAAAGACTGTTTTTGATGTCCTCTAATGTGTTGATGCTGATAAACAAACGCTCGATATCCTGTTCATCTTTGTAACGATCCGGCTTGCGCCCTGGTCGTTCGGCCAGGCGCTCGGCCAGTATTTTCGGGCGGATCACCAGCAAGTATTCATGCAGTTCCAGGATTTGATGAGGCTGTAATGGAAGTAACCGGCCAAGCAGCCTGCCAGTCGCCGGGATATGGATTTTACCCTCTCTCAGCTTGAGGTGTTCAGGGCGCAGGTGACTCAGTTCATCCCGTGTAGTGCCCTGATAAATAAGCAATCCAATGATCACTTTATTGCGGTAAGTACGATTATCTATAACCTGGTAACTTTCATAAAGTGCCTCCATTTCAGGCATGGTTAACAGGTCATGCGGGAGGTTTCTGACCGTACCTTTCAATATGATACCCGCTGCTGGGTTGATGTTGATTTCCTGTTCCTGTTGCAGATGCGAGAAGTAATACCGTAAGGTCCGCATGATCTGATTGATCAGCTTGATACTAAAGCCTTTTTGCCTGAGATGATCGGCAAACTCCATCACATCGGCATGGGTGATCTGCGTTAATGCCAGGCTTTGGCCGGTTAGCCATTCGTGGAATGTTGCTGTATAGTTGATGGTTTGATGGATATAGCTGTGGCTGAACTGCTCTTGTTTCAGGTAAGCCCGGAAAGGTTCTAAAGCGGCCAGTGTAGCCGGGGCGAACTCATATTTTTTGTTCATGCTGAAGATGGGTATAGATCTGCGTACTTTCCATGCTGCCATGCCCTAAAAAGCGTTGTATCTGTTCTAATTGCATACCGGAATGCAGCAGGTGGCTGGCAATACTGTGCCGCAGGGTATGCAACCCGACAGGTTTAGGAATGGCCGCAGCCTTTTTTAAGGTCTGTAAACGATCATAACAGGTTTGACCGGTAAGCCTTGCGCCATTGACATTAAGCAATAAGGCATCCTCTTTTTTGTCACCGGCAAAGTGCGGCCGGGCATACAGGATATAGTTCTCCAGATCTGTTTTAGCGGTACCTGCCAGTGGTACGTAACGCTCTTTATAGCCTTTACCTTTTCGGACGTAGACCAGTTCTTTATCCGGCAGGATGTCCCGGACATTAACGTTAACCGCCTCGTTTTTACGCAGGCCACAGCCGTAATACAGGGCAAGCATCGCCCTGTCCCTTAGCCCGTATATATCATCTTTAACCACATCATAAAGCTTGCTGATCTCAGCCAGGGTCAGGATGCTTTTGATATTAGTGCTTTTGCCTTTGATACGCAGCTTCACGGTAAAGCTGGGCTGGCCGCTCTCCATCAGGTAACGGCTGAACTTACGGATCACCTGTAAGTGTTTCCGGATATAGTTGAGGCTGATCGCACCGGCTGCTGTCTGGCTTGGTCTTTCGTGCAGATATTCCAGGTATTTTTTTAAGTGTTCGGGCTGAATATCATGTGGATGGTCGCAGTTTTGCGCTTCTAAGTAAAGAAGGAACTCAGTCAGCATTTTGGGCATATCGCGGGGACTGGTAGGTTCAAAGTTGAGTATCCGGAGCCATTGTGTAAAGCCTGCATGGAGCCTGGTATACAGCGGATTTTTCATTGAAGCAATTTGTTTTTACAGTTAATGAAGCTATCAGGTTGCCCTGATGGTTTTAAGGTGCCTTGCATTTTCTATTGTTGTTGGGACACTGGGTTTTTCTTGCTGGTTTTCTGCACGTTATGTAACCCATCGGGGCTGTGGGATACACCTGGGATACTATGATTTACCTTACGTATCTCAGCCAGGATGTTTTCCATCATTTCATAGGCATCATTGGTCAGGGTTTCCAAATCATCCCAGCTTTGTACCTTGTATTCAAAGCCTTTATAGCGGCTGCCGCGCGCGATCTTGATATAACCCATACGTTCCAGTTCATACAGGTAACGGGCCAGACTGCTTGGGCTGAGCCGAAAGACCGGGCGTACTTCCTTGCTGTAAAAGGTTTCGCTATCATTTTGCCGCAACCAGGCTTTCAGCTTTTCAAAGAAAGAACGGCAGGCATCATTCAGCTCATCACTCTTTTTGAGCAGGGTCGTTTCGAGCAGTGAAAAGGCAACCTCAATATCTTCAATCGTGGTTTCCACATACTGCTCACCCGTAGTGGTATCGGTTTGCAGTTCCCTTTGGTATTGGTGGTAGAAAGTTATCGTTTCGGTGAACAACAAGAGCAGCAGCATGGTGCGCCTGGGTTTGAAGATGGCCTCCGGCAGTTGCAGGTAAGTGGCGAACGGATTTTTAACGCTCACCGGCTGCAGCAGGCGCTGCACATTCTTCAGCTGCTCACGCACGTTACGTTCCGCCTGCTGATCAACCAGCCCGGCGCTTTGCCTGCGCTGGTAGTCCATGATCTTTTTATCCTGCTCAGGGCTATCGTCCGTGTATAGCAGGATACAGCGGTTGGCATTATCTTCATAAAGCTGTTCACGGGTGGTACACCCGCTGACACATACCGGGCCTTCGACATTAAGTGTAACCGTTTTCAGGTTACCCTTGCTGTCTTTCAGGGTCACCGTCTTGCTGATCCGGCGTTTGCTTTGCAGTTCCCGGAGCGGGTACAGCACATTATCCGCGCCATCCATATCCTCGATCAGCAGCAGTTTGTTTTTAAGTTCGTCTTTACCGAAGTAGTAAAAGGCATTCATGGACAGCATGGTGATTTCCAGTTTGTCTTCTTCCGGGATCAGTTCGCTGACCCTTTCCTGCAACCAGGTTTTACCGGTGCCGGACGGGCCCAGGCACATCAGGTGCAGCGGTGTATTCCGTTTCCGGGAAGTATAGATCAGATAGGCGATCAGGCTGTTTACTTCCTCGCCGACAATGCCGCTGGCCGAGATAGCCTGCCGGGTCCGTCCGAGGAGGCCGGGCGCTTTCAGGTATTGCAGGGCAATCCTACGCTCGGCCTCCGTGAGCTGCTTCTTTTCTGCCTGTTTAGGCTTCATGGCTTCCAGCCGTTCAGACCGGTAATCTTCGAGGGCAGCAGTCAGGCGGCTGATGACCGCTGCCAGTTCAGCGGCAGCTACATCTAATGCATCACCAGCTTTTTCTATCAGCTGCTCGGTGTGAACGCTGTTATACAGGTCGAGGTTGTGGCGAAAGGCTCTGTTGGTGTTGCCTCCGCAGACTATCTTCAATGTTACTTTTAAGCGGTCAAAGCCGGTCAGTTTGATGCCGCCCAATACCGTAGTGTGAAGTTTTCCATCCATATAAAGTAACAACTCTGGATTATCTGTAATTAGCTTAGGTACTACATTCATATTAAATCAGATGTTATAATGCTTTTTAGTGCAGCAATAATAATGATGCTATACTCATAAAAGCAAATGATACCCATTTGTATTTTACCACGCATTTTATGTATCATTCTTAGTATTTTTGAGGTTAAAGGATTAAAGGAAGAATGAGTTTAGGAAGCCGGATCAGGGAGCTACGTACCCAAAAAAGACTGAAACAGGCGGAGCTTGGCGCAATCGTCGGGCTGACGTATGTGCAGATTGGCCGTTATGAGATAGGAAAGGCTAAACCAGCAGCCGATATGCTTTCTAAGCTGGCCAAAGCATTGGATACGACTGCTGATTACCTGGTGAATGATGATGTGAGTGATCCGGCTATAGCGGCGCAATTGACCGACCGGGAACTGCTTAAACAGTTTAAGGAAGTGGAGTTATTTAGCCCAGAGGATAAGCATTTGGTCAAGACGTTTATTGATGCCTTTATTACTAAAAGGCATATTCAGGAATTGGCTAAGTAAAAGCTATAATACAACAAAGCCCCAATTGGGGCTTTGTTGTATTATTAATTACCTTTATTCTCAGAACTAAGTAGTTTCCAATTGTTTGAACCGCACTCATATTCAAATATGGTTTTTGACCCACCACCATTTGCGAAGTTATAATTGTGATTTTTATAAGTTATATAGAAGTCGACAATTGTTACTGTAAAGCGATTGTTATTTAATGAGGCAAAGACTTTCCAAGCGTAAATCCCTTTTTTAATAATCTTGCGATTGCGATCATCATAAACAGTTATAGTCTTAAACTTATTGGATGATGGAAGGTAATTTAACGGCTGATCCTGTTCGTTTAGTAAATACAAGTTGTCAATGTAATCTTTATTGTTTTGATTCTTAGTTGCCGCCTTAAACGCAGTGTATTTAATGCAGATCGCGGAATCAAGCATTACTTTGTATTCGTCTTTATTTTGTTGTGCGTTAACTTTTAACGCAGCAATTAATACAAGTACTATAAAAAACGTCTTTTTCATTATGTTACTGCTTTGGTGTTACAAAGTTGGCTTGTGGAATTGTAGCGATTACTCCTGTATTATTATATATATAAACTGTTCCGTTACCTCTTGAAAACACATAGTTTATTTTACTACCGCTATTTCCTACATCCCCTCCGACATTAGATGGTGCATTCAAAAAGTTACCAGAGGTAGTACTACCGCCTATTGTATTACTTCCCCCCGATGATATGAATTTAGTCCCACTGGGATGAGAGTGGAATGTTGAACGGGTTTCGTATGCAGGTAAATCAATATGAGCATTGGGGTCTTTTATAGGGTCGGCAACAGGTCCTGGTTTTGCCTGTTCAACTGTACCGCTACCATCACTTTTTACAGCACCCCCATATTCTCTGTTATTAGCATCTGAAGTACCACCTCGTCCATTATCTTGATTTACAACATCTACCATTCCTTGTCGGGTAGATGCTTTACCTTCTATCTCAACACTGTTTTTATAAGCAATGTCATTACTTTCAAATGCGGACGTATTACCATTATTATCTTTAATGAACTTCTCAGTCGCCTTTTTATCATCTTTTGAAATACCGGCAGATGGGGCACCGCTATCGAAATTCTTGTCAGTTGTTTTTATAACATAAACCTTTCCGTCATCCTTTCCATCGCTACCGACCTTTCTTCCTTTTTCATCAAGGAAATCACCTGGTATCATCCCATCCTTATCAACAAATCTGACTGGATTATTATATGAATAAGCGTAGGTTGACCATCGTCTTGATACCTCTGCCATCGGATCAATTGAAGTAAAACGCCCAATTACAGGGTCGTAGAAACGTGCACCGTAATC
>NZ_JBFUPN010000054.1:0-5591 GCF_041355315.1 Mucilaginibacter sp. RCC_168 | reverse complement strand
ATAGAAAATATGAAAAAAATTATCTCAAATTAGTTGCTTAGATCATAGAAATCGAGGTACGAAGCAATCTCTATGCTATACAGAGTTAACCTTTCCGATTGATTTGCTTACGTAGAGATTGCTTCGTACCTCGCAATGACGTACTATTTTGTGCTCTACATGCGCATAGAGAGGGATTCGGCGAAGGGTAGATCAGGTGAGTCGAACAGACGACAAATTGACTTGCTCCCCTACTTCCAATTCCGCCGTTTTTTTCGTATCTTTATATCAAACAACGGCCCGACTCCCTGCAAAAACAGGAAGCCGGGCCGTTTGGTTAAGGTTAAAACAAGACCAAAAACCGACCATTTTGTATATAGTTATTTGACAATCAACTAATTAATACTTTTTAAAGTTTCAAAAACTGCTCAAAACGGTGTTAAAATTTGTTAAAAAGTGTTAAAATGAGGGTTTTTTGAGTGGTTTTCATCCATTTTTAGCCCGCTTTTGAGTCGAAATTTGTTAAAATTCGAGGTTTAAAAAGTATATCTGGCTAAGCCTCAAATGTTAAATAACATTTTTTAACATTTAGATTTCCTGAGATAATCTTATATTTATGTAAATCCTGTATCGCATGAAATTCATTTGGTTATTTATATTGATGATAGGTGGTGTTACCCAGTTAAGGGCCCAGCAACTGGCTGTACCACTGCCTGGCAAAAAACCCTACAATTCTGTTTATCCTTATTCTAAAGGTTTATTCGACAATAATACAATAACGCTAACACCAGCCAAACCTAATTTGATCCAACCGTTGACCAGTGTACCACCCGCAAATAATATATTCGCTGCAGAAATGAATGACCACATGCCGGTAGTCAAACTACAATCTGCTGATAAAATGCCGGTTGTAAAAACAGATGAACCCAATATGCATTATACCATGCTGATCAAACGGCTTGGCGAGGCAAAAACAGACTCGGTAGTAAAAACTATTCGACCCTAATTATCAACTGGTTAAAAATCCTTATTCAGCACTTTTTCCAGTTCGGCAAAGCTGATATTCATTTTAACACGGCCTTGTTTGGCATAGGATAATTCACCGGTTTCTTCGGATATGATAATGGCAGTAGCCTCGTTAGCCTCAGTTACACCAATACCGGCCCGGTGGCGCAAACCAAATTGAGCAGGCAGATCTGTTTTTTCGGTAAGCGGTAAAATGCAACTGGCCGATTTGATTTTATTTTCAGATATCACCACCGCCCCGTCATGCAGCGGACTGGTTTTCTGGAAGATACTCTCCAGCAGACGCTTTGATATCTTGGCATCCATTACCTCGCAGCTGTTTTGATAAAACTGCTCGTCATAATATTTGGCAAATACAATTAGGGCCCCGGTGCGGGTTTGTTTCATGCTTTTGCAGGCATCTATAATGGGTTTTATACGTGCGTAGTTATTTTTCTCGGCCTCGGCTTTACCAAAAAAGTATTGCCACCAGGCTTTGTTTCGCTGCAGCGAAGCGTTTTTGCCCACCAACAGTAAAAAACGTCTTACTTCCTGCTGAAATACCACGATAACCGCGATGATACCCACATCAACAAACTTGCCTAAAATGGCGGTGAGCAGTTTCATGTGCAGGGCGTTCACCACAAAGTTCAATGCAAATATCACGGCGAAGCCGATAAAGATATTGGCGGCGATAGTACCCCGGATGAGATTATAAAGCTGGTATATGATAAAAGCTACCAGAACCACATCAAGGATATCAAAAAATGTGATCTTGGGGAAGCTGAGGAATATAGATTGCATTTACGAAGTTAATAAGTTTAAGGAGAAGTTAAAGCCATGCTATCCCAGCGCAACAAGCAACGTTCTTTTTTTAAATAGCCATGACTATCCTTCTGAAAATTCAGGGAATGTAAGGACCGCCAACTACGCCCCAGCCCCATTCCGGCATCGGAACATCCGTAGGCTCTGTTACTTCATCTGTTTTGGAGTTAATGACCGCGATGCGAGTTCCCCATTCCAGGTAAGCCATAAATGCCGAACGAAACTCCGGATCGTCAGGTAATGCATATTCATCGGCGGTTTGTAATAGCAGTTCTATCCAGCGTTTGCGATGTGCCTCGGTCAGATATTTTTGCAGATGCTTGCTGATCATGATAAAATGGCTGCCTTCCTGCTCGCTATAGGTTTTGGGACCTCCTAATACCTCGGCTACAAAATGGGCCACGTGCAGGCGGTGCTGTGGGCTCATATGCTTAAATACAGGCTTAAGCAAGTCGTCGGCCCGTACTTTATCATAAAACTTGTCAAAAAGGTTTTCAAAGGCTTTTGTACCACCTGCCCACTCAAAAAGCGTAGGCACAGCTGGTTTACTTGTTGCATCCATAATAAAACGTGTTTTAATTGATGAATAAAGATAGTACAGCCAAACCAAAGTTAAAAGTATAACCCGGTAATGATGAATATGATAATACGCCTATTTGTTACGTTCGGTAGTAAATCTTACCAATTGCTCTAATCCGCGGTGCGAATCGCTGTCGGGGAAAGTGTTGAGGATCTCAAAAGCCTCATCCTGATATTTTTTCATTTGGGTTTCGGCGTACTGCAGTCCGCCGGTATCATTTACAAACTTAACTATCTGGGCAATCTTCGCAGGGTCGTCATTATGATTTTTAACCAGGTTAATGATCCTTTTCTTTTCAGAATCGGTAGCATTGGCCAGCGAATAGATCAATGGCAGGGTAACCTTTTTTTCCTTGATATCGATACCAAGGGGTTTGCCCACATCATCGGTACCAAAATCAAACATATCATCCTTGATCTGGAAGGCGATGCCAATTTTTTCGCCAAACAGGCGCATTTTTTCAACAACTTCGTCAGAGGCCCCGGCTGATGCAGCCCCGCAGGCGCAGCACGAAGCAATAAGCGATGCCGTTTTTTGGCGGATCACTTCATAATACACGGGTTCGCCAATATCCATGCGGCGTACTTTTTCGATCTGCATCAGTTCACCCTCGCTCATTTGCTTTACCGCGTCAGATACGATACGAAGTAACTGAAAGTCACCATTATCAATAGATAGCAGCAGACCTTTTGAAAGCAGGTAATCGCCTACTAAAACGGCGATTTTATTTTTCCATAAAGCATTGATGGAGAAAAAGCCACGACGCTGGTAAGAATTATCAACCACATCGTCATGCACTAATGAAGCCGTATGCAACAATTCAACCAAAGCGGCCCCACGATGGGTCGATTCGTTAATGCCTCCGCAAATACTGGCGGCAAAAAACACAAACATGGGTCTTATCTGCTTTCCTTTGCGCTTAACAATATAATGGGTTATCCTGTCGAGCAAAGGTACCGAGCTTTGCATAGAAGATTTAAACTTCTCCTCAAATACATCAATATCGGCAGCAATAGGTTTTTTAATGTTGTTGATGCTCAGCATTTAAACTAAACAAGCTTTTTACGTGTAAAATTACCATACGGCAATACGAAGCAAACATAAGCTAAAATTATTTATCTGCATTACCACCATATATTTTTTACCCAAACTAAACCAAACATGTTATTTACACTCTATACTACAAATGCCATATTTTATAAGTTGAGTTAAAGTTTTCGTGAAGGCGGGGCCCTCTGTAAAGAGGACTTCGCTTTTTTATTCCCTTTGAAAGCAATATTATTTTACCTTTGCAATCCCATTTAATCCGGAGAGGTGTCTGAGTGGTCGAAAGAGCACGCCTGGAAAGTGTGTATACGCCAAAAGTGTATCGAGGGTTCGAATCCCTCCCTCTCCGCTGAAAACATTAACAAAAGTCGTAAAAAGCCCTTTAATTGTGTGTTAAAGGGCTTTTTCTATTTTCCACTCTACCAAAACTCGCATAAAAACGCATAACTCTATTGCGTGATTCGTTGCGTGATTTGAAAAGCAAAAATCACGCAACGAAAACGATGTAATAAACTGATATACAGCCTGTTTACGGCGTGGACATCTTGTGCATCGGATCACATATTAGTATTTTTGTTTAACTTTTAAATCAGAGTTATGTTAGAGAAAACTTTCGGACTACACTTCTTCTTAAAACAGTCCCAAAATCAGAATGATGACATGTTCATCTATTTAAAGATCACCGTTGACGGCCAATCTAAAGAAATGTCCACCAAAAGAAAATGTGAGGCTGCTAAATGGAACAGTCAAACAGGCCGGGCAATTGGCAACAAAGAATCAATCAAGGAACTAAATAACTTCCTTGAAGTCTTGGACCATAAAGTTTATCAGGCCAAAAGGCAGTTAATAGAGTCTAATAAAGAGGTTTCTGCTAAAGCGATTAAAGACATTTTAACCGGCAACTATGACAAACGCCGAACCATTTTAGAAATATTCAGGCATCATAATGATCAGATGAAAGCTTTGGAAGGGAAAGATTATGCCCGAGGAACAATTGGGAGATATGAGATTTCGTTTGGCCACACTAAAGCATTTATGAAATGGCAGTATGGTAGCGATGAAGATATTGACATCCGGAATTTAGACCACGAATTTATTTCACAGTATTCATTTTGGCTGAAAACCGTCAGGAACTGCAATCATAATTCAACCGTCAAATACCTGGCAAATTTCAAAAAGATCGTGCTTATTTGCGTGAAAAACGGCTGGTTACCTGCAGATCCATTTGCTAAGTTTAAGATGACGAAGAAAAAGGTAGAGCGAACAGCGTTAACTGAAGCCGAACTAAGAAAGCTGGAAATGAAAGATTTTGATAACTCCCGGCTTGATGCCGTTAGGGATATTTTCATTTTCAGCTGTTATACGGGACTTGCGTATGTCGATGTTCAAAAATTAAAACGATCGGATATCAGATATGGGCAGGATAAGAAATTTTGGCTATTTGTTGTAAGGCAAAAGACAAGCGCACCATCGCGAATACCCCTGCTCTTGCCGGCTCAGCAGATATTGGTCAAATATCGGGACCATCCAAAATGCTCAGATACAGGCATGGCTTTACCGGTGCTGACCAATCAATGTATGAATACTTATTTAAAGGAAATTGCGGGATGCTGCGGTATTAAAACCGAACTGACATTCCATATAGCCAGGCATACCTTCGCAACCACTGTTACTTTGAACAATGGTGTTCCGATTGAGACGGTATCGAAAATGCTGGGCCATGCCGATATTAAGCAAACCCAGCATTATGCAAAGATGCAAGATTATAAGGTGAGCAAGGATATGCTCTTGTTGGAGGAGAGTTTATTAGAGAGAGGTAGATTAGGGCAGCAAGAGCCTGAAGAAGATATTGAACTTCCTGTCCAGATCTATTAATATGAAAAAGCGCAGCATGTCAGGGAAGCACTTGTATTGTGCTTCCCTCATAAGAGTCGTAGGTTGGTTGATAAGAGATATAATTCAGGTTATTCAGGTGACTTATGCATTTATGATAAGTGGTAATGCTGCGAAAACGTGCGCCGGTCATCAACTGTTTTCGCGATACTTTTAGTTGCTGTTGATAACCGCTTTTTTGCCATAGCGTGGGTATACCGCTGAAATTGACCATGTATTCCGGGGCAATGTTGCAATGTGTTCCGCCGATATTTGACCAGGG
>NZ_JBFUPN010000053.1:0-5817 GCF_041355315.1 Mucilaginibacter sp. RCC_168 | reverse complement strand
CGATTATGGCGCGCGTTTCTACGATCCTGTAATTGGGCGATTTACGACTGTTGACCCGCTGGCAGAGGTAGATCGTAGATGGAGTTCTTACAGTTACGGGCACAATAACCCAATCACCCACATTGATGTGGATGGAATGTTTGATTGGGTCAAAGATCAGGACGGCAATATCAGTTGGGATAAGAATGCAAATTCGCAAGCAACGACAAAAGCCGGGGAAACCTATTTAGGCAAAACATTGACCTTTAATTTCAACAGTTATATTGATGGAAAACTTTGGGATGGCCCAGGAGGAAATATTGCCGCAGGAGACAAGCTTACATCTACTGTTAAGATCACCGGAAATGAAAATGAAGCAGGGGAATTAACTGGTATCACTGCCACAAAATCAATAAAACTTGGTGATACTCCAGTAGGATCTCCACGGGATTCTTACCCTGGTTTAGGAGATGATCAGAATAAGTTTACTTACAGTCAAACTAAAAATTCAGATGGTACATTAGCAACTTACAATTTGAATTTCGAGCAGCATGCAAGTGTTTCAAAAGTTGAAGAGTTTGGGTTGAATGCGATAGGTTATAATATAGTGAACGTTGCTCAAAAGATCAATGCTAATCTATCATCAGATGGAAAGTTATCTGTTTCAAGTGCTACAGATGTATTTCCATCGGCTACTTTAAAAGTTAATGGAACGCAAATAATGCATTACGCACAACCATCATTTAAAGCAACGCATAGCCCTTTAACGAAAGATTACAAGCCAGCTCACTGGTATAAAAGATAACAACCATGCTAAAAACAACCATTCTCAATATCTTACTTTACTTTTTTGTAAAGTATATGGCATTCTATACTTTTTTGATGTTTAAGGATAGCAACTTTAAATTATTAGATGTAAATAATATAAAAAATGGAGCTGATCTTTTTTACTTTCTATGGCTCCTGTTATTCTTACCAGTGGTTTGTATGGTAATCTTCACAGCGCCTTTATACTTTTCATTTAGAGTAAAAAATGCTGTTTACTTTTTTCTTATAATAGGTGTAACCTTTATAGCAGAGTACTTTTTGTATGTCTACTTTACCTCTCAAAAGCAGATTGACATCAATGGAGTATACAACGGAATACTAAGTATATTATTCTTACTGCTGTTTTTCTTTAAGCACATAAGTGTTATAGTTAAACAGGATGCACAATAACTAATTAGCTTGTAACAACTAAAAATGATGAAGAGGTTGTATTTGATTGTTTTATTAATCTTGGCTTTTACAGCCAGAGCACAAACACCTGCTCAAAGGGATAGTGCCAAAAGGGATAGCGCCCACCGGCAGTATCATCTTATGCGCAGAGACCCAAAACAAAATTACCCCTATGCATTTGCTGATAGCGCAAAAGCTAAAAAGCCAGTCGGGAAACCGAAGAAGAAAACAAGATAATATAAATGACGAAGCCCCTTAACAGGGGCTTTGCTGTTAAAGCGCGTAAGTCTTACGGGCTTTGGCATCCCTTAGCAAGCCATCGAGCGCATATAGAATACTATCCCTGTCAGGTTCTGCAAGTGAGTTTAATTCGTTAAGGCGTTTAAGCATAGCCGGGTCTTTCAGTACGTTCAAATCATCATTTTCTCCTAATAAATGCCCTACAGTGGTATCGAGCAGTTTGGCCATATTACGGGCTACCTCAATAGATGGCTTTGTTTCATCCCGCTCATACTTACCAATTACTGTATAAGAAGTATGCATCAACTTGGCAAGGTCTTGCTGCGAAAGCCCTTTGGCATCCCTGCATTCCCTTAATCTCTTACCAAATGTATCCATATTGTTATTTACAGCAGTTTTTACCTATACATACAAATATACGCAACTAAAGACTACTATAAAATCCCGTCAATGGAGCTAAAAGACTTCAATTGATAGTAATAAGCGGCATAAATAATACAATACATCAAAATGAACTTGTAAAACTGTACTATATAAATATATTTGCATTATATATAGTACATTATGACTTTTTTTAAGTGATGCAAAAACCTGTTGGGCTTATCACGGACAACCCGGAGTTATTATTGTTCTTAGACGGTAAACTGCACATTACCGTACTGGGCGGCATTAAGCTGACCGGGTTCGACCGTTTAAAAGTAACGCTTAAACTGGTGAATACGGATGACAAGTTAAACGTCTTTCGGCATAGCTTAGACCTTTACAACAGCATCCAAACTGAGCAACTGATCGAGAAATCAGCCGATGCGCTGGACACCGGCACCCGTGAGATCGGCACAGCCATAACCGGGTTGACCACCGCCTTAGAGCAGTACCGATCAGAACGGTTAGAGGCGATGAAACCGAAACAGCCGGAAAAGAAACAGCTTACAGAAGCCGAGCGCAAAGCTGCCATAGCTTACTTAAAAAGCCCTGATCTGTTAGGCCGTACCAAACAGGCCATTGCCCAAAGTGGCATCGTAGGCGAAGAAACCAACGCCCTGATCGCCTACCTCATTTACACCTCACGAACCCGTGAAACCCCTTTACACCTGTTATGCCTGGGCGCAAGCGGCACAGGCAAGACCTGGTTACAGGAGAAAGTAGGCGAGCTGATACCCGAAGAAGATAAACTGGAGATCACCACACTAAGCGTAAATGCTTTTTACTACTTCGGTAAAGACGAACTGAAATATAAGCTGCTATTACTCGAAGATATGGACGGTGCAGAAGACGTGCTGTACCCGATCAGGGAACTGCAAAGCAAGCGCAAAATATCCAAAACGGTAACCCTGAAAGACAGCAAAGGCAACCCCAAAACCATCACCCTGCAAGTGGAGGGGCCTGTTTGTATCAGCGGCTGCACCACGAGGGAGCAGATGTATGAGGACAATGCGAACCGCTGTATCTTATTGTACATGGATAACAGCCCGGAGCAGGACGTGAAGATCATGGATTACCAGCGCAAAATGAGCGCCGGGCTGATTGATAAATATGAAGAAAAGAAAGTAAGGGAAGCTTTGAAGAACGTGCAGCGCATGTTAAAACCCATTAGTGTTAAAAATCCTTACGCCCCATACCTGCAATTGCCGGAAGCTGTTTTTAAGCCACGGCGCACCATGCTTTTACTGCTATTATTCACAGAAACCATTACTTATTACCACCAGTACCAAAGGGAACTGAAAACGGACGAGGACACCGGGGAGCAGTATATAGAAACGACGATTGAGGACATACAGGCCGCTTTTAGCTTACTGGAAACCACCTTACTCAAAAAAAGCGACGAGTTAAACGATGCCTGCCGGGACTTCTTTGAAAAACTGAAGATATACCTGAAAGAAAAGGACACCGACACTTTTTTCAGCAAGGAAGTACGTGCTGCATTCCGGCTAACTCCGAGCAGTATAGGGCGTTACCTATACGAACTGGAACGCATGGGCTATATAAAAATAGCGAAAGGAAGCCGCTATAAGGGCTTTGAGTATAAAATACAGAGTTGGAACGACCTGGAGAACTTAGCGAACGATGCGCAAAGCATGGTAAAATCCATCCTTGAAAACATCAAGTTAGTAACCCGTATCCCATCAGTAACCCAAAGCCTTAATGGGTTACATAAAATGCAGAAAATCAGCGGGGAACGACCAGTAACCCACGACTAACAGAAAATGCAAGGCACCTTATATAATCCGCTCTATATCCGCTTGCAGGCAGGCTTTAGCCAATGGCTGCGCATCCTCAACTTTGAACCGACCAGCCCGCGCGATATGCCTAAGATGCTAACCGAGTTCCTGATCTATCTGCAAGATAATAACTGCCATCGTCCGCATGACATACAGCAGGAGCATTTGAAAAGATACATAGAACACCTGCACGAGCGGCCAAGCAAAACCGCAGCCGGTGCGATCAGCCTGAACTATATCCGTAAGCATTTACAGGTGATCCGCAAGTTTAGCCGCTACCTTACCGAAAGCGGACAGGAAAGCTTTACGGTAAAACTGCGCATCAAGGGCAAAAGCTCTAACGTGAAGTGTATTCTTAACCTGGCCGAGATCAGCAGCTTATACGAAGCTGTAAAAGATGATACATTGGGCTTGCGGGATAAAGCCATACTGGCCTTGTATTACGGTTGCGGTCTGCGTAAAAACGAGGGTGCCAATATCAATGTTAAGGACGTTTTATTAGATAAGGAACTGGTTTACGTGCGCAAAGGCAAAGGTTATAAAGAGCGTTACGTACCGCTGGCAGGTACAGGTAAAACCGATTTAGAGAACTATATCCTGTATGGCCGCCCCCTTTTGGCTACGGATAAAAAGGAAGATGCTTTATTATTGAACGTAAACGGCACACGGTTAAGCGGCCACATGGCCTATGAACGGCTGCAAAAGCTAAAGGCTATAGCGAAGATAAAAAAGCCCGCAGGCTTGCATACGCTACGCCATAGCATTGCCAGTCATTTACTGCATTCAGGTATGGCTTTAGAACAGATCCAACGCTTTTTAGGGCATAGCAGCATGGAAAGTACGCAGATCTACACCCACCTAAAGCATGAACAAATATAAGTTCGCCCCGGCGATACAGGCAGCATTGAAAAGCTACCAAACCTATTTACAGCAGGAACATTACGCCAAAAACTATATCCGGCAAAACAGCAACTATGCGGGTATCTTCCTGGAATGGCTGGAAGAAGAAAGCCTTGCCTTAGCACAGGCCAGTCATGCAGATGTATTGGAGTTTGCAGACCAGTTGAAGCAAAAAGGCCACAGCATCCGGCTTATTAACCGGGTGCTGCTTGCCGTAAGGTATTACTTCAACTGGCTTGGACAGGATGGCAAGGTGGGCTATAATCCCGCAGCCGGTATTATTCTGAAAGGCACGATCAGGCACATTCCCCACGACTTGCTAACCCAAGCCGAACTGGAAACGCTTTACGAAAGTTACCCTATATCAGACGAGCGTACCCATCGTAATAAGATTATTGTAGGCTTACAGGTTTACCAGGCATTGACGAGGGATGAACTGGAAACTTTGCGCCCTGAACACCTGAAATTGAGGGAGGGCAAAATACACATACCGTCTACCGGCAAACTAAACAGCCGGGAACTTGGTTTGCAGCCCCATCAAATCTTAGACTTGCAGGAATATCTATTGATTGTGCGGCCTAAAATACTCGCTGAACGCATGGCCGAACGTTCCGGCAGGAAGCCGGATAAATACAAAGCGGTGGAAGATGTACACCGGCTTTTTGTCAACATGAACGGACAGGAAACTATGAAAAATAGCATTCTGCACCTCAATTATGCTTTGCGGAAGATAAACCCGAAGTATAAACACGGGATGCAGATCAGGCAGAGCGTAATAACGGAATGGCTGAAAGAAAAGAACCTGCGGACGGTGCAATACATGGCGGGCCATCGCTATATCAGCAGCACCGAGCGTTACCAAACCAATAACCTGGAAGACCTGAAAGATGCGCTTAACAAGCATCATCCGTTCAATCTTTCCTAATCATCAGGGGTTCAGGTTATCTTCTGTTAAGCAACCAAAAGCGGGAGAAGACGGGGCTGTCAAGGGAACGTGGAATAAATGGCCTCGTGGGTGAATGGCTTGCGGGTTTATGCCGCGAAAGTCCCTTTACTGCCCTGGCTTCGGAGGCTGCCTTTGCTATAACAGATGATCAACCAACACACACACGCCACCCCAAAAAACAACCAAACCCACGGCCTTGCAAATGAAAAACTAACGCTTATCTTTACCCTTAACGAACGTTCTTTATGGCACCGAAAAAGTGCAAAACGGAAAACAGCCAAAAACGTAAAAACTTTATGGTAGCCAATACGATTA
>NZ_JBFUPN010000052.1:0-6153 GCF_041355315.1 Mucilaginibacter sp. RCC_168 | reverse complement strand
CAGCAAGGGCTTGATTTAAGATTGGGCACCGACCTACTCTCCCACGTTTTACCGCAGTACCATCGGCTCTGGCGGGCTTGACTTCTCTGTTCGGAATGGGAAGAGGTAGACACCGCCGATATAGGCACCTGAATTTCTTTTGAGCAGAATGCTCAAGGCTCAAAGCTTAAAGCTTTTTTGCCAATTCATTATTTTGTTTCACTATCCGCTTTCGGCTTTACGCCTTCCGCTTTTAGCTCAACAATGACATATTATTGAAAGAAGTGATTGAGTTAAGAGAAAACAACAGACATTGTTGTTTAGTTTGTGGTTGATAGTTCATGGTTCATGGTTCATATTACTATGATCTATGTTCCATTTGCTATCAACCCTTTTTCTATCTGAAGAAAGCTTCGGGCAATTAGTATTACTCGGCTATGATGTCACCACCTTTAGACCTGTAACCTATCAACGTAGTAGTCTCCTACGACCCTCAATGGAAGTCTCATCTTGTGGCTAGTTTCGCACTTAGATGCTTTCAGCGCTTATCTATTCCCAACGTAGCTACTCTGCAATACAGCTGGCGCCATAACAGATTCACCAGAGGTTAGTCCAACCCGGTCCTCTCGTACTAAGGTCAGCCCCACTCAAACTTCCTACGCCCACAACAGATAGGGACCGAACTGTCTCGCGACGTTCTGAACCCAGCTCGCGTGCCACTTTAATGAGCGAACAGCTCAACCCTTGGGACCTTCTCCAGCCCCAGGATGTGACGAGCCGACATCGAGGTGCCAAACCTCCCCGTCGATATGAGCTCTTGGGGGAGATCAGCCTGTTATCCCCAGCGTACCTTTTATCCTTTGAGCGATGGCCCTTCCATGCAGAACCACCGGATCACTATATCCGTCTTTCGACCCAGCTCGACTTGTCTGTCTCACTGTCAAGCAAGCTTATGCTATTGCACTCCACGTACGGTTACCAAGCGTACTGAGCTTACCTTTGAAAGCCTCCGTTACCTTTTTGGAGGCGACCACCCCAGTCAAACTACCCGCCAAACAATGTCCTCCGCTGTGCAGAGTTAGACACCAAATACAGAAAGGGTGGTATTTCAACGTTGACTAACCGACTCCTAGCGAAGCCGGATCACAGTCTCCCACCTATCCTACACATCCTGTATCCGATATCAATGTTAAGTTGTAGTGAAGGTGCATGGGGTCTTTCCGTCCCGTTGCGGGTAACCGGCGTCTTCACCGATACCACAATTTCACCGAGCTCATGGCTGAGACAGCGCCCAGATCGTTACACCATTCGTGCAGGTCGGAACTTACCCGACAAGGAATTTCGCTACCTTAGGACCGTTATAGTTACGGCCGCCGTTTACCGGGGCTTCGATTCAATGCTTCGCCTTGCGACTAACATCCCCTCTTAACCTTCCGGCACCGGGCAGGTGTCAGGCCATATACGTCATCTTTCGATTTTGCATAGCCATGTGTTTTTGTTAAACAGTCGCCTGGGCCTTTTCACTGCGGCTGACATTGCTGCCAGCGCCCCTTCTCCCGAAGTTACAGGGCCATTTTGCCGAGTTCCTTAGCCATGATTCACTCGAGCACCTTAGGATTCTCTCCTCGACTACCTGTGTCGGTTTACGGTACGGGTTTTTATAACCTGAAGCTTAGCGGGTTTTCTTGGAAGTCTGATTACCTGAACTATCACCTCGTCCGAAGATTTGGTGTACTATCAGCTTTCAGCATGGTCTGCGTACTTAACTACAGTCCATATACCTACGGCCTTTAACGAACTATTCCGTCAGTTCGCGTCAGTGTCACTACTCCGTCACCGCATCGCAGTTATAAAAAGTACTGGAATATTAACCAGTTGTCCATCGGCTACGCCCTTCGGCTTCACCTTAGGCCCCGACTAACCCTGATCCGATTAGCGTTGATCAGGAAACCTTAGTCTTTCGGTGGGCGGGTTTCTCTCCCGCCTTATCGTTACTTATGCCTACATTTGCTTTTCTATAACCTCCACAGTCAGTTGTCCTTCCTGCTTCGCCGGCATATAGAATGCTCCCCTACCAGATGCATTACTGCAAATCCATAGCTTCGGTATACTGCTTGATGCCCGTTTATTATCCATGCCCGATCGCTCGACTAGTGAGCTGTTACGCACTCTTTAAATGAATGGCTGCTTCCAAGCCAACATCCTAGCTGTCTGTGCAATCGGACCTCGTTAGTTCAACTTAGCAGTAATTTGGGGACCTTAGCTGATGGTCTGGGTTCTTTCCCTCTCGGCCCTGGACCTTAGCACCCAGAGCCTCACTCCAGCGTATATTAATAAGCATTCGGAGTTTATCTGGATTTGGTAGGATTTGACTCCCCCGCACCCAATTAGTAGCTCTACCTCTTATTAACTCAACCGCCAGGCTGTTCCTAAAAACATTTCGGGGAGTACGAGCTATTTCCCAGTTTGATTAGCCTTTCACCCCTACCCACAAATCATCCGGAAACTTTTCAACGTTTATCGGTTCGGTCCTCCAGTACCTGTTACGGCACCTTCAACCTGTCCATGGGTAGATCACAAGGTTTCGCGTCTACCTCCCCTGACTATACGCCCTATTCAGACTCGCTTTCGCTTCGGATCCGTGTCTTAAACACTTAACCTTGCCAGGGAAGAGTAACTCGTAGGCTCATTATGCAAAAGGCACGCCGTCACACATTACTATGCTCCGACCGCTTGTAAGTACACGGTTTCAGGTTCTATTTCACTCCCCTGTTCGGGGTTCTTTTCACCTTTCCCTCACGGTACTGGTTCACTATCGGTCTCTCAGGAGTATTTAGCCTTACCAGATGGTGCTGGTAGATTCCCACAAGGCGTCTCCGACCTCGCGGTACTCAGGATCCCACTATCCTATCATTACTTACCCGTACGCAGCTCTCATGCTCTATGGCCGGGTTTCCCACCCCGTTCCGGTTCATTTTGATATTCATGTTGTGGTCCTACAACCCCTGCTATGCCGTAACATAACAGGTTTGGGCTTCTTCCATTTCGCTCGCCACTACTCTGGAAATCACTATTGTTTTCTCTTCCTCTGCTTACTTAGATGTTTCAGTTCAGCAGGTTCGCGCATTTATGCAACTAGTCTTCAACTAGTTAGGTTTCCCCATTCGGAAATCCGCGGATCAATTCATATTTGCTGATCCCCGCGGCTTATCGCAGCTTATCACGTCCTTCATCGCCTCTGAGAGCCAAGGCATCCCCCGTGTACCCTTTCTTACTTTCTTCTACTCTTGCGCCTTTTGCGCCGCAAGGTATGTCTTTATTTTAGTTAGTTGTGATTCAGTATCAAGTATTTAGTATCAAGTATCAAGACCGAAGTCTTTTTACCGTCTCTTCGCACCTGAAACCTCAGTCCACAACGTCCCTATTCTGTTGTTTTCTCTTGTTTCAATTACTTCTTCCAATATGTCAAAGAACGTTCGATTAGATTTGAGTATTGAGATTTGAGTATTGAGATTAACTTGCGTTTTGTCTCATATCTCATATCTAATATCTCTCATCTTATCTGGTGGAGAATAACGGATTCGAACCGTTGACCCCCTGCGTGCAAGGCAGGTGCTCTAGCCAGCTGAGCTAATCCCCCTAAAAATGAATTCCGTTCATTTGTTCATTTGTTCATTCGCTTATTAGTATTGCTACCAATGAACTACTGAACCAGTAAACCAATGAACCTTTGTAGTCCCGAGCAGATTTGAACTGCTGACCCCTACATTATCAGTGTAGTGCTCTAACCAAGCTGAGCTACAGGACTTTTTTGATTTCGGATGTCGGATGTTCGATTTCGGATTCTTCTCGTCAATTCGGCAATCGTCTATCGTAATCGCTTACAATCCAGCCTCTCAGATGATCAAAGCCGCTATGCTGGCTTCATCTTTTGGGTTTTCCTTTTGTGTTTTTATAGTGTTAAGGCATTGGATAATCGTCATTTGAAACTTTCGTCTCACATCTCATATCTAACGTCTCACATCTATTTAAGAAATAATCATGTAGGTAACACTTGTTATAGTACTTACTGTGGAAACTGCTCCAGAAAGGAGGTATTCCAGCCACACCTTCCGGTACGGCTACCTTGTTACGACTTAGCCCCAGTTACCGACTTTACCCTAGGACGCTCCTTGCGGTTACGCACTTCAGGCACTTCCAGCTTCCATGGCTTGACGGGCGGTGTGTACAAGGCCCGGGAACGTATTCACCGCGTCATTGCTGATACGCGATTACTAGCGAATCCAACTTCACGGGGTCGAGTTGCAGACCCCGATCCGAACTGTGAACAGCTTTAAGAGATTGGCATCCTGTTGCCAGGTAGCTGCCCTCTGTACTGCCCATTGTAGCACGTGTGTAGCCCCGGACGTAAGGGCCATGATGACTTGACGTCGTCCCCTCCTTCCTCTCTATTTGCATAGGCAGTCTGTTTAGAGTCCCCACCTTGACGTGCTGGCAACTAAACATAGGGGTTGCGCTCGTTGCGGGACTTAACCCAACACCTCACGGCACGAGCTGACGACAGCCATGCAGCACCTAGTTTCGTGTCCCGAAGGACTAAAGCGTCTCTGCTTTATTCACTAACTTTCAAGCCCGGGTAAGGTTCCTCGCGTATCATCGAATTAAACCACATGCTCCTCCGCTTGTGCGGGCCCCCGTCAATTCCTTTGAGTTTCACCCTTGCGGGCGTACTCCCCAGGTGGAATACTTAACGCTTTCGCTTAGACGCTGACCGTATATCGCCAACATCGAGTATTCATCGTTTAGGGCGTGGACTACCAGGGTATCTAATCCTGTTTGATCCCCACGCTTTCGTGCCTCAGTGTCAATCAAACCATAGTAAGCTGCCTTCGCAATTGGTGTTCTGTGACATATCTATGCATTTCACCGCTACTTGTCACATTCCGCCTACCTCTAGTTCATTCAAGTTCTTCAGTATCAAAGGCACTGCGACAGTTAAGCTGCCGTCTTTCACCCCTGACTTAAAGAACCACCTACGCACCCTTTAAACCCAATAAATCCGGATAACGCTTGGATCCTCCGTATTACCGCGGCTGCTGGCACGGAGTTAGCCGATCCTTATTCTTACTGTACATTCAGCTTGATTCACGAATCAAGGTTTATTCCAGTATAAAAGCAGTTTACAACCCATAGGGCCGTCTTCCTGCACGCGGCATGGCTGGTTCAGGCTTCCGCCCATTGACCAATATTCCTTACTGCTGCCTCCCGTAGGAGTCTGGTCCGTGTCTCAGTACCAGTGTGGGGGGTCATCCTCTCAGATCCCCTAAACATCGTAGCCTTGGTAAGCCGTTACCTTACCAACTAGCTAATGTTCCGCATGCCCATCTTGTTCCTATAAATATTTGATTATTAAACGATGCCATTCAATAATGTTATGCGGTCTTAATCTCTCTTTCGAGAGGCTATCCCCCTGAACAAGGTAGGTTACATACGTGTTACGCACCCGTGCGCCACTCTCATGGAAAGCAAGCTCTCCAATCCCGTCCGACTTGCATGTATTAGGCCTGCCGCTAGCGTTCATCCTGAGCCAGGATCAAACTCTCCATTGTAAAATGTTTTGTTTGTCTCTGACCCTATTATTAATAATAGAATCTGTATGGTGAGCTGGCAGTTGGCAGTTGTCAGTTTGCACTAACCACTATCTCTTTTCCACTCACCCTGTTATCTTTATACAGCTTCCCGCTTTCTTATAACGTACCGGAAGGGTTTAGTTTCCGATCGTTACGCTACATGATTTTCTATTTCTTAAAAGAACTTGGCGCTTCACTATCTCAGATCCGCTTTATAATCTTGGAGTTTTTACACTCCTTAACTTTTCATTTCTGTCCGCCGGAATCGCTCCGGCTTCTCTTTTGTTACTCGCTTCCTTTCGTCCGCTTTCTCTCTTTTGCTACTCATTAACCTGCGTTAACTTTCTCTTTGTTTGCTGCCAAAATCGCTTTGGCTTTTCCCTTCTTTCCCGCTCAGCGTTTCCGCTTTTTTCTTTCCTTCGTTTCGGGAGTGCAAAGGTAGAAACCTTTTTCTATTTTCCAAAACTTTTTTTTCTTTTTTTTATCCTAAAGTTTTGACCGCCTTTCCTCTCTTTTCTCTTCCTCCTCAGCGGGCTGCAAAGGT
>NZ_JBFUPN010000051.1:0-6664 GCF_041355315.1 Mucilaginibacter sp. RCC_168 | reverse complement strand
TCTTCAATTTCCCAGTGAATAAAATGGCTCAACCCTTTATGACATCCTAAAATAGCCTTCCCCCCGCCAGTGGATCCGGAGGTGTATACAATATAATTACCCGAGTTCTCATCAACAGTCATTTTTAAATTTGACAGTGGCAGCGTATTGTTTTTGACTGACCGTGCTGTATTTGCTTTTTTTGAAAAAAGCCCAACACTGTCCTCACCTAAAACAAGCATATGCGGGATTTCAAGTTTCATTTCATCGACCCATTTTTGAACTTTTTCCTTCCACCCTTCCATAGTAATTAACACTATTGGCTTCGTCTGAAAAAATATGTGCCTGAATCTACTTTCAGAGAAGCTTTCGTCTAAAGGAAGATAAATTCCACCGGTCTTAAATATTCCAAGTATGGTGCTAATCAATTCTATGCCTGAAGGCATTAATGTGGCAACTATCGGACAATCTCCTAGATCCAGATTTATCAACAGGTGCCCCAATTGGTTAGCGCGGCTATTTAATTCCGTATACGTTATATGATTAAACCCATCCTGGACAGCAGTACGGTCGGATGAAGATTCTACTTGCTTTTCAAACACTTCGTGAATTAACTTTTTATTCATATAAATACGGTATTTACTTCTAAATCTGAAATTCTTACGTACATCAAAAATCTTCACTAATTTCTCTGGTCACAAAAAAGGCATTATCACTATGTTCTCTGTTTTTGAAAGAAGGAAGGAGTTTTTTTATATCGGACAATTTTTGGGAGCAATCATTAGCAACTATTCGAATGAGCTCTGTCAAGTCATTTCCCATTTGTTTTATAGAGTTGTCTGTAAACAGGTCTGTATTATATTCTATCGAAATTTCTATTTGGCCGCTACTTTGTGAAAAATTAAAAGTCAGATCAAACTTGCTTGTGTTACTATCGAAACTTAATTCTTCAATTTCCAACGAAAAGTCCTGTTTCTCTAAATTTATAGTATCCCCGGCCCCAGTTTGAATCAGTATGTCGAACAAAGGGAATCGATTCAAATTGCGGTCTATTTTTAATTCTTGAATTAACAAATCGAAGGGATAAATATCATGTTCGTAACTGTTTAAAGTAACCATTTTCACATTCTCCAACAATTCTTCAAAAGAAAAATATGCATTGTATTTAAATCTTAGCGGTAGGAGATTCAGATACATTCCAATCTGATTCTCTAAATCGGGATGGCTTCTTGCATTTAAAGGTGTACCAAGAACGATATCTGTCTGATTTGTATAACTATAAAGCAACGTGTTGATCGCTGATAAAAAAATCATGAATGACGTAACTGCTGAATCCTTCAGTTGAGCATTAATTTTGTCAAATTCCTGACCATTCAAATAAAAATCATCTCTCTTGCCGTGATATTTCAATACATCTTTTCGCTCATAATCTGTAGGGAGATTAAGTGCCAGCGGCCTATCTGAAAACTGGTTGAGCCAGTATTTCCGGTGATATTGACCATTGTTGCCGGAAAGACAGTTATGCTGCCATTCCGCAAAATCCTTATATTGGATTTTTAAAGGTGACATATAAATTTCCTTCTTATCTATAAATGCCTTATAAAAGCTGATTAGTTCCTTGAAAAATATATTCATTGACCATCCGTCGGCAATGATATGATGCAAAGTCAGTAGAATGATCGTCTTTTCTTCTTTAAGCCTCAATATTCTGCATCTGATTATCGGCCCAATGCTGAGATCAAAACGTATCGCCGCTTCCCTTGATGCGATCACAAGTGCCAACCGTTCTTTTTCAGCCACTTCACGTAAATCTTCATGCTCTATATTAAAAACATAGTCTGAAACATCTATTATTTCCTGACGTGGCCCACCATCCACCTCGACAAAACGAGTACGAAGTATCTCGTGACGGTCAATTAATTGTTTAAACGCATGCTGTAGCGCTGAACGATCCAAGGCCCCTTGCATTTCGAAAGCCATAGGAAGATTGTAGGCCGTCTGATCTTTTCCCAAACGGTCTATAATCCAAAGCCCAAGTTGCGCGTGGGAAAGTACAAAGTTAGGTTGCTGAGGAGCGGCAGCAATTTGATCGAACGGCTCCAATTGAGCTTTCTCCACCAATAACTCAAGCGTTCTGATTGTCGTATTGACGAAAATATCGTTAAGAGTAATGGCCACCCCAAATTCACGATGTATCCGTGTTGCGGCCTGGATTGCCTTAATTGAGTCTCCACCTAGTTCAAAAAAATCACTGTCCAACCCGATATCCGCGGATGGTAGTAATTCTTTCCAAATATCTAAAAGTTTGAGCTGATTTTCATTTAATGGAGCATCGGATTCAGCATTTGCTTCTTTGAGGGTAAAAAAAGGTTCGGGCAATCTCCTTTTATCAATCTTTCCGTTTGTGGTCAATACAAATTCGTTTAACTGAATTAAATGTGCAGGAATCATATATTTCGGAATTTTAAGTTCCAAATAATCCCTCAATAGTTGACTGCTTATATCAGAGCGGCTATTATAATAACCAGCAAGGAACTTATTCCCTTCGGCTTCTTTAAGTACAACGGCCGCCGACAAAACATGTTCGTAGCTTTCCATCACCTTTTCTACCTCTTCTACCTCTATTCGGTAACCTCTCAGTTTGATCTGTAAATCCTGTCTCCCTGTATATTCCATTGTTCCGTCGTCCGTCCATTTACCCCGGTCACCTGTTTTATATAATTTTGCGCCTGGTTCAAATGGGTTCGTGACAAATCTTTCGTCAGTAAGCCTGTGCTGGTTCATATATCCTCGGGCCAGACCCGCTCCACTGATGCAAATTTCGCCCTCGACACCGATTGGTACCATCTGCAGCTGGTTACTCAAAATGTAAATTTTTACACCGCCAATAGGTGTTCCAATGGGGATGCGCAGCCTTAAATGGTCAGCAGGCTTCACCCTGTAAATAGTTGTACAGACCGCACATTCACTTGGGCCGTAAGCATTATACACGTGCAGTTTTTTGCTAAGTGTACTTAATTGACGAACGTTGGCCGCCTCCCCCGCAGTTACCAAAATTCGCAAAAAGGAAAAATCCTCCTCCTCAAATGTGGCAAGATAAGTAGGTGGAAATGTTGCTATACTGACCTTTAGCGATTTCAACTGAGCTATAAATACCGAAGGCGCAAGCATGAATGGTTTGTTGATGATCACTATAGCTGCCCCCGAATGTAACGCCGTCAGAACTTCATAAACAGAAGCATCAAAAGAAGCAGCTGCAAACTGAAGAATTCTGTCTTTTTCGGTTATGGAAAACTCATCGATTACCGCCAGGGACATGTTCAATGCATTACGGTGTTCTATCATTACCCCTTTGGGATGACCTGTCGACCCCGACGTATAAATTACATAGGCTAAATCAGTGGGTCTATTAATATGCCCAAGGTTATCAGTAGATAACTGCAGCCATTCCTGCTGAATATCTATAACCACCAGTTCTATTTGTGATTGGTTTCTTAGGCCATCATTAAACATATTTTCAGAGTCCGTGATTAAAATATTTACCCGGGCATCTTTTAAGATAAAAGCAATTCTATCCGATGGCGTTTCAGGATCAACAGGTAAGTAAGCTGCTCCTGACTTCAATATTCCCAACAGTGCAATTACCAGCCAATCTGATTGATCAATACTAATTGCTATTATTTCATCATTTTTTATATTGTATTTTGAACGCAGGTAATGTCCAAACTGGTTGGCTTTTTCATTTAACTGGCAGTAACTTAACGATCGGTCCCGGAATACAAGGGCGGTATTTTCAGAAAAAAGGGCTGCTTTATGTTCGAATTCTTCTGTTATCGTCCTTTTACTAAATCCTGGTGACGGAACTTCGCTGCCTAAGTTCTTTATCCGGTTGATTTCGGTTTCTTCTAAATATCTGATTTTGCTTATAACTAATTGGTTTTCATTATCTATTCCATTCGCTATATTTTTAAAATGTTTCAGCATTTTTTCTATACGGGCAGGTACAAACAAATCAGTATTATATTCTATTTGCAGAGACAATCCTTCGCTGAATTCTTCAAAATGAAACACCAGATCATATGTACTTACCATTATCTCTGTATAATATCCTCCGACTGAAAACTCAGAGAATTTATACTGCTCTTTTTGCAGATTACCGACGTTGTGGTAGGATATGGCAACATCAAATAAAGGCATTCTGCCGAAGTCCCGAGGAAGGTCCAGGTCCTCCAGTAATCTATCAAATGGATAAGACTGATGCCTGAACGCCCCAATAATCACATCTCTGACGTTTTTCAGTGTTGATTCAAAACTATCCTCTGGGTTAAGAATATTTCTGATGGCCAATATATTTAAATAAAACCCGATTTGGTTTTCAAGTTCATCGCGATCACGTCCTGCTGTTGTTGTTCCTATGATGATGTCCTTTTGTCCTGTATATCGGTATAGCAGCACATTTATGATCGCGGTTACGCACATAAAAAGGCTTGCTCCATGTGATTGGGCATAGTTATTTAATTCATACGTAGTATCTTTTTCGAGCATAATGCCGAGCATTGCACCATTATTTTTACGGATTTCCGGCCGTTTGTAATCGGTATCTAATGCAAGCACGGGTAAGTCGCCATTAAACTGTGATACCCAGTAGTTCCTTAGTTTTTTTACACTGTCCTGCTGCAATAAATCATGCTGCCAAACCGCGAAATCTTTATATTGAATCTTTAGTGGATTTAGTTGATAAGGATTATTTGTTACAAAACCATTGTATAATCCCAGTATTTCTTTAACCAGAATTTCAAGTGACCATTCATCAGCTATTATATGGTGTAAGACTAAAAAAAACACAAAATCCTTTGAGTCCAACTTATATAAATTTGTTTTCAGCAGTGGTCCTGTCGACAGATCAAATTTTTGACCCATTAATTCGCTGCATAGCTTTTTAATTCTTGCTTGCTTTTCAGATTCTCTGGTCAAATCGATATATTCCAGTTTGTAAGCAATATCCTCTAGCTTATTTATTTTTTGGTATGGCTCAGAATATAGGGTTACGAAAGTTGTGCGTAAGCTTTCATGCCGGTCGATCAGGATTTGAAATGCCTGATCTAAAAACGAGCTGTCGATATCTCCCTTTAAGCTGTACGCCGCGGAAATATTATAGGTAGACCGTTCATTGTCCTCTAATTGATCCATAATCCAAAATCTTTTTTGGGCATTTGTCAATGGATAATATTCCTGTGATTTGGCAACTGGTATCTGTTCGTATATTGTTTTTTCTCTAATTTCTATCTTTTGTGCGATCGCCGCTATGGTTGGGCTTTCAAACAATTCGTTCAGTTCTAACCGGATATTTATATTTTTCATGATGTAGCTGGTGATACGTATAGCTTTGATCGAATCACCACCCAGTTCAAAAAAGTTATCCGTCACACCAACCCGGTCCCGGTTCAGCACCTCTTTCCAGATCTCAGCCAGTTGCTCCTCCAGGTCAGTCCCAGGCGCTACATAGCTATCCGATTCCCCAAGACCCAGTGCCACCGGATCTGGCAGGCTCTCCCGGTCTAACTTCCCGTTCCCCGTCAGACCGAAACGATCTACACGGATCAGGTAAACCGGTACCATATAGACCGGAAGGTGCTGACCAGCATAGCTCCGGAGTGATCCCTCATCAATCAACGCTCCTGATGTATAATATCCAACCAGGTAACGGCTGCTTTCTTCTCCGCCTAACAATACCACCGCCTTTTCTACGCCCGCGTAGTTCCCCAGTACGCGCTCGATCTCGCCAAGCTCGATCCGGTAACCACGGAGCTTTACCTGGCTGTCCGAACGCCCAAGGTATTCTACTTTCCCCGAGGAATCCCAACGACCGATATCGCCTGTCCGGTAAAGCATCCCTCCGGATACGAAAGGATCCGCTGAAAAACGGGATGAGGTCAGCGCTGTGTTGTTCAGATAGCCCCGGGATACTCCTGTACCCCCAACATAAAGCTCCCCGGCTACGCCAGGGGGCAATAACTGACCGCCTCCGTCCAGTATATAAATAACAACCCCCGGTATACTTCGACCGATCACGCTCCCCGAGGAAGAGTCCCCGTATATATCCGATGAGGTCAGCTCATAATAACTCACATGAACCGTCGTCTCCGTGATCCCGTACATATTCACCAGATGGATCTTATCAGTCCCATAACGCTCTGACCAGCTCCGTAACTGACGCGCATCCAAAGCATCCCCGCCGAAGATCACGTAACGCAGGTGATCCGCCAGATCCGAATCTTCCCGGTGCTTATCCTCGGACAGGAAGTTATAGAATGCTCCCGGTGTCTGGTTCAGCACCGTGACACGCTCCCGGATGACCAGGTTATAAAGCAAGCGAACATCGCGTACCGTCTCCCAGTCAGGGACTACCAAACGACCGCCGTAAAGAAGCGCCCCGTACATCTCCCATACTGAAAAATCAAAACCGTAGGAATGAGCCATAACCCAAACATCAGCAGACCCGAAGCCGAACAGGTGCTGACCGCTCCACATCAGGCTGACCACATTCCGGTGCTCTACCATCACTCCTTTCGGGTGGCCCGTCGAACCTGACGTATAGATCACATAGGCAATATCTGATGGCTTATTCAACGCAGGAAGGTTTGCCGCAGAAGCAGGAACGCTGTTTGCCAGCAACTCCAGCAGG
>NZ_JBFUPN010000050.1:0-8186 GCF_041355315.1 Mucilaginibacter sp. RCC_168 | reverse complement strand
AAAGAAAGCTTCAACAATAATAACAACCTATATTATTTGTTGAAGCTAATCTAAAGGCAATGACGCATTTATTAATTTATATCCTCCCCCTCAGCTCCCTAATAATATCCTTGCAACCACCTTCAATCAGTTCAAAAACGGGCTCAAACTGGGTATCATCATAATAAGGATCGGGTACTACCTTATCGCCAAGTAATAGTTTTACTTTTTGGGCGTCATCATCATTCCGGGCCATGTTCAGCACATCGTTCAGGTTGTTTTTATCCATCACAAAAATATGATCGAAACGATCAAAATCTTTTGTTTTAAACTGACGGCAAACCTGCTTACTGATATCGATGCCATGGTTACGTGCAGCACGAACAGAACGCCTGTCGGGCCCTTCACCCACATGCCAGCTACCGGTACCAGCCGAATCGACCGTCCAGTTTAAACCCTGTTCATCACTCAGGTGCTGCATAACCCCCTCTGCCAGCGGCGAACGGCATATATTGCCCAGGCAAATCATTAGTATTTTCATTCTGTTAAGCTTAAAGCGCAAAGCCGAAGGCCAAAAGCTTTTTGCTTTAAGCTTTCGGCCTTTAGCTTAAAACATTATCCAAATATCTTATTCAATACACCCGCAAGGCGCACGCCTGCTTTCAGCATTTGATGGTTCAGTATATCGATGTATTTAAAATTGTATTTATAGCTCAGGCTGTCTCCTGTTTTGGTATCGGCATATAGTTTTTCGGCAAGTTGATTGCTTTCAAACAGCCATTCGCTGATTGGGGCGCTTTGTAATTTGGCCCGTTCTGCAGCTGTAGTATGATTGATCATAGCGGAATATTCGGTATAGCTCAGTTGCTGAAAATCTATCAGGCCGCTATCCCAAACCGAATGCAGGTTGCTTTCTCTGCCCATCCATTGCACTTTAACGTCGTTACCCCCCTTGTCGCCGGTATGACCGGTATGCAGCGGCTGGTGCACATCCTCCACAATATGGATCAGCATATGCAGGTAAACCAATTTATTAGCCTTGGCAAGTCCTGGCTTTTTTAACTCCGCTATTAAAAAATTCATTTTGGTGTAGGCATCGGTAGCGGTATCTGCTTTTAAATAAGCCTGCAATTCCGGATAGGTGTATGCTTTATCCAGATCGATAAAATGCCAGTTGTACAGGTAGTTATAGGCTGGGTCTGATTTAATAAAATCGGCCCAGTTACTGCCAATGGCAATAGATTCGTAACCCAAAATGGCTTGTATAGCTTTGCGCGCTTTGGGCGTTAAATAGCTGTCCGCTATCTGTCCGCAAACACGGTGACCTGTGGGGCCCCAGGCCATACTTTGCAATGGAATATAAAATACGGCAATAAGCAGGATGATCTTTTTGAAAAATTGGGTTTGCATTGTTACAATGGTTTTGGTGTGCAACTTGTTCGTTTAATTAAGTGGGCGTTGATGGGTATAACGTTGGATGTGCTGGCAAATTGGATAAGCGAGTCGGTTTTTTGTTTCACCTTAAAATATTCTTCATAATCGCCGGAGCGGAAACAACCTTTCTCGTCTTTATAACTGCCGTCGGCATTGCAAAACTCCCCTTTCAGATGCAGGGTGTCTTGCCTTTGCGTGTAGGTGCCTTTGATGTATTCGGCCCAGCGGCCACTGCTCATACAGCTATCGGCGCCATAGTTTACCTTACTAAAGGAGCTGATCTTGACAAAGAACGAATCGCAGGTGAATTTAAGATCATAAAGCGAATAGGAAACCAACCGCTTTTGCGCCGGTACCGAATCCTGTCGCCATTCGCCCTGAATATATTTTTCGCCAGGTTTTTGCTTATCGGGGTTCATGGTACAGGAGCCGAAAGCTAAGAGCAGAAGGCTAAAAACAATGAGAAGGCTAAAAGCAGAAAGCTTAAAGCGGAAAGCCAGGAAAGAAAAGTAAAAGCTAAAGGGCTTTGACATAAACAATTTGCTATAAAAGCAGTAAATAAAAAGCCCCTCTCCTTTGGAGAGGGGTTGGGGTGAGGTTATTTTAAAGAACCTATCATATCTTCGGGGCGCACCCATTGGTCAAACTGCTCGTTGGTTAACAAGCCCAGGCCTATGGCAGCTTCGCGTAGTGATGTACCTTCTTTTAAGGCTGTTTTGGCAATTTTGGCCGCGTTCTCATAACCGATGTGCGGGTTAAGCGCGGTAACCAGCATCAGTGAATTCTCCAGGTGCTTTTTAATGCCTTCGTAGTTAGGCTCAATACCAACTGCGCAGTGATCGTTAAAAGAAACGCAGGCGTCACCAATTAAGCGGGCCGACTGTAAAAAGTTGGCAGCCATTACCGGCTTAAATACATTCAGTTCGTAATGGCCGTTTGATCCGCCAATGGATATAGCCACATCGTTACCCATTACTTGCGCGGCCACCATGGTAACTGCCTCGTTTTGGGTCGGATTAACTTTACCCGGCATGATAGATGATCCCGGCTCGTTATCAGGAATATGAATCTCACCGATACCTGAACGTGGACCAGAAGCCAGCATCCGGATATCGTTAGCTATTTTCATTAATGATACGGCTATCTGTTTCAATGCGCCATGACTCTCCACAATAGCGTCATGAGCAGCAAGAGCCTCAAATTTATTTTCGGCGGTGATAAATGGCAGACCGGTGAATTTGGCAATGTATTCGGCTACTTTTACATCATAGCCTTTAGGGGTATTGATACCTGTACCTACAGCGGTACCACCCAAAGCCAGTTCAGACAAATGATCCAACGTATTACGCAGGGCTTTTAAGCCGTGATTCAATTGTGATACATAACCCGAAAACTCTTGGCCCAGAGTTAGCGGCGTAGCATCCATCAGGTGGGTACGACCAATTTTTACCACATTTTTAAATGCTTCAACTTTAGCTTGCAGCGTATCGCGCAGTTTTTCGATACCGGGGATGGTAACATCGATCAGTATTTTGTATGCCGCGATGTGCATAGCAGTAGGATAAGTATCGTTTGATGATTGCGATTTGTTCACATCATCATTCGGGTGGATAAAGGTCTTGCCTTCGCCCAGTTTATTACCTTGCAATACGTGGGCACGGTTGGCCACCACCTCATTCACGTTCATGTTTGATTGTGTGCCCGAGCCGGTTTGCCATATCACCAGCGGAAATTCGCTGGCTAAAGCGCCGGTTAATATTTCATCGCAAACCTGTGCTATCAGGTCGCGTTTTTCGGCAGGTAATACACCCAGATCGGTATTGGTATAAGCGGCAGCTTTTTTCAGATAAGCAAACGCGTCAATGATCTCTTTGGGCATAGATGCCTCCGGACCAATTTTAAAGTTATTGCGTGAACGCTCTGTTTGTGCTCCCCAGTATTTATCGGCAGGTACCTGTACCTCGCCCATGGTATCGTGTTCGGTTCTGAAACTCATGGTAGTATTAAAATTTAGCAGGGCAAAGTTATGGTTTTATATGAAGTAAGGGAACGGCTAAGCGTAATCTTTTTAATACAGGAGATTATCTAACTTCCTCTATCCTTATCACTTTATAATCCACATCCAATCTTTTAGCATTCTGCTCAACCGTTTGGTCGAAACCCGCTTTTTTGCGGCGGGCATTTACCCCTGAAGGATCCTTAATCGGCCATATAAAACAACCGATATTTTTCCCATTTTTAAGTGGGCGACAAACAGCTTGAGTACCATAGATCTGCTCCTGACCATGGTTGGACAACTGCCGGTCAAGCATCATCGCATACAATCTGTAAGGTAACTCCCCCTTATCTGCAGCCTTTTTCACTACGGGTAAATACTTATCTATTTTGGATGAGTGCTGTATAATATACCACGCTGCTTCATTGGTTGGTTCTCCAACGAGTGATTTCCCCGGGTAACCGTATTTTTTAAAAACATCTTCTACAAAAACAACATTTGCCGAGTCAGCTTTATTTTGCAATTTCCAATAGTACCCATTAGCTTGCTCAGCACTGAGCGATAATTTTTTGGCCACAGAATCGCGTTGTTTAGGATCCATCAGCAGTGTTAGGATCTCCCGATACTTCTGATCAAGCACCAGAGCACTATCTAATTGTTTTTTCAATGCCAAGTTCAGCTTTTGCTGACCAACAGCAGTGTATCCCATAAAAAGCAGGAACAGTAGAATAAGAGGTTTCATAGGTCTAAGTTTTATAACATATAACGCTCTAAAGCTTAATGCTATTATATCCTAAAACTTTCTTTCCGCAGCCATCACCCATGCTTCCAATGCCTTCCGCTTATCCTCATTTTGCTGCAGCCATTGCGTATCAACTGCTTTATTGGCACTCAGATCCATCAACCGGGCAAAGGCAGGCATATGTTCTGTTTGAGTCAGTTTGTAAAAGAAAGCTGCATAATAATTCCGGAAAAAATCATTCCCGCTTTGTTTTTCGGATAGTTGACCAACGGTTATGAATATGGCTTTCAACTGGGCAGCCAGCAGATCGGCCGGGGTGGCATACCTTCTATTATCTGTCGTTGCCACCGCGGTAGATATAGCTTTGTTTAAAGCGATGTTTCCTGCATCGGTTTTACCATCAGTCTTTAGTGCTCCGCCTTTTAAAATACTTTGCATATTGGTATAAGCCTCGGCAGATCGTGGACCGTCTGGTTCCAGCAATAAAAAATTGCACAGGGCAAGCAGGGCGGGAGCCCGTTTGTTTTGATGAAAGGTTACCAGGGCATACAAGCGCTGGCTGTTAGCATGTTTTGGATCAAGCTTGATGGCTTCAATCGCGGCCTGCTCCGCATCAGCATATTTAGCTGCCCGGAAATAGGCCAGCCCGATGTTAAAGTACAAAGGCTGATAATCTGGCTTTATTTTTATACCGGCTTTATAGGCATCTATGGCTTGTTGGGGTTGTTTGGCAGCATCATAAATGCTTCCCAGGAGCTCATATGCTGGTCCGGTAAAATTTTTGTTTGTTTTAACTACTTTATCCAAATATGGAACCCCATCCGTACCCTTACCCGATGAAAATAATGAAAACGCCATCTGGTAATTAGCCTGGGTATTTTCGGGATCGAAAGCCAGGGCTTGCTTATATTTTTCGATAGCACCCGCGTAGTTATGCGCGTTGTTCAACTCAATTCCTTCTTTTATCAAAGCGCTTACATCTGCATTCTGCGCAGAGGCAGCAACCGAAAACAATAAAAGTAGGATAATGAGTTTGAGTTTTTTACCTAAATCCATACCTAAACATACAAAGAGAATCTACTTTAAAGAAAAAATTAAAACTTTAATTCGTACCTGCGTTATAATTTCTAATTTTCGCATTCGTTTAAGTTGAGAAATTCATTTATGAGATTAGTGTACCAAAGCATTTTAACAATTACTGCCTCCCTGCTGATATTAACATCCTGTTCGTCAAAAAACAACGATAAAAATAAAAGTGTAAGCCCTGCCGAAAGCAAACCTTTAGATACCGTCGCCCTGCTGGCTTACAACCCCAAAAACGCCGATAAAAAAATAGACGAAGTGATGAAAGAGCTTCATCGTACCCGTGGCTTTAACGGCAATGTGCTGGTAGCTAAAAAGGGCAAGATAGTTTATGAAAATGCCATAGGCTGGGCCGACTACCTGCACCGCGACAGCCTGAAACTCGGCTCTCAATTTGAACTGGCTTCTGTTACCAAAACCATGACCTCCACCGCCATTTTAATGCTATTGGAGCGCGGCAAACTCACCTTGGACGATGATGTAAAGAAATTCTTCCCCGATTTCCCGTATAATGGTGTTACCATACGCCTGCTGCTTACTCACCGCTCGGGCATGATGAACTACGTATATTTTATTGACGATATATACCGCAGTCAGCATCTGAATCAGAAAAAAGGCCTCACCAATGCCGAGGCCATGAAAATGATAGCCGACTATAAACCGCGGCCATTCAACGTACCTAACAAACGCTTCCTGTATAACAACTCCAACTTTATGGTGCTGGGCGCTATTATTGAAAAGGTGAGCGGCATGAGCTACGCGCAATTTATGCAGGAAAATGTGTTTAAACCGGCCAGCATGGCGCATACCCATGTATATTCCAAAGCCGTGTACGACAAAATACCGGTTGATGTAGTAGGACACGATCGCGGGCAGTGGCGGTATTCTGTAGCGCAAAATTTCTTGGACGGCCCTGTAGGCGACAAAGGCATTTACAGCACCGTTGGCGACCTGTTTTTATTTGATCGCGCTTTGCGTGCCGGTCGTTTATTAAAGCAGGCTACCCTTGATTCGGCTTATGTGCCGCGCAACCCGATGGTGCATGGCCACTTTAGTTATGGCTACGGCTGGCGTACGTTTACCGCGCCAGGGCAGGAGGTTATTTATCATACCGGTTGGTGGCACGGTTTCAGGCATATTTATTTGCGCGATATGAAAAACGATATCACCATTGTGCTGTTAACTAATTTAGCCAATGGCAGCCTGTTAAAACTGGATGATCTGTTTAAAGCTGCGGGTATGCCCATTGTACGCAAAAGCGCTTATAGCGGCAATGGCGAAACAACTGATGATTAAGGACCGGATGTGCAGATATGCAAATTTCAGATGTGCAGATGAAAACATTTAATCATCTACACTTCAGTTAATATCATCTGCACATCTGAAATTTGCACATTTGCACATCTAATTTAAATATCATGTTTGATAAATTAATGGAAGCCCAGCAAAAGGCTGGTGAAGTAAAAAAACGACTGGACGGTATCACCGTATCAGGCGTGGCCGAAGGCGGTAAGATCACCGTTACCGCGAATGCCAATAAAGTAGTACAATCCATACATATTGATAATGCTTTCCTGGCCGATGCCGATAAGGAAGAGCTTGAAGAGTTACTGGTGGTAGCTATTAATAAAGCGCTGGATCAGGCCGAAAATATAAGCCAGAGCGAAATGGCCGCCATGACCAAGAGCATGTTGGGTAACCTGGGTGGCATGTTTGGCCAATAAAGCCCCAAAAGTAGTTTACATGTTTACGGTTAACATTTTTGTAATTTATTTATTATCAAATATTTAAATACGCTTCGTCTCAATATAGCGCGTTTATATGTAAACACACCCTGAGTCTCTTGAAAGAGTCCCCTGAGTTTGCTTCTGTCTTAACTATATTGCCTCAGGGTCCTCTGCGAGAGACCCTGAGGCGACTGCAAGGGATGTCACCCTGAGCTCCGTCGAAGGGTTGAGCGCAGAGGCCTGCCCACCATACTTCGGCAAGCTCAGCATGACAGCCACTTCGAGTAAAGTCTTTTTCTTGAGCCAACCCTCAAAAAGGGCATCATCTTTGTAACTTTTCTGCAATGAGACACTTGCGTGTTGCAACATTCAGTTATAAGTATTTAGCTTTGATCCATTCAAATAAACAACTACTGACATGAAAACGACTTATTACGGACAATCGACCGTGGAGATAGAAACCGGCGGCAAAAAATTGCTGTTTGATCCATTTATTACCCATAACGCGCTGGCTAAACACATCGACATCAGCACTATTAAGCCCGACTATATCCTGGTATCTCACGGCCATGGCGATCATGTTGCTGATCTGATCGAGGTGCAAAAAAACAGCGGCGCCAAAGTGATCTGTATAGCCGAGATCGCTAACTGGCTTGGCAGCAAAGGAATTGACAATGTGCATGGTATGAATATTGGCGGTGGCTTTAATTTCGAGTTCGGGCGTGTTAAAATGGTTAATGCTATACATTCCAGCACTATGCCCGATGGCGCGCCGGGCGGCAACCCTGCCGGCTTTGTGATTTACACCAATGAGGGTAAAAACATATACTTTGCCGGCGATACCGCGCTTACCTATGATATGAAATTGCTGGCCGATGATAACCTGGCCTGGGCTTATTTACCCATTGGCGACAACTATACTATGGGTGCCGATGACGCCATCAAAGCAAGCGGATTTATTAACTGCAAAAACATTATCGGGATGCACTATGATTCGTTCCCGGTTATCGTGATCAATAAAGATGAGGTAAGGGAAAAATTTGTTAAGGCTGGTCTTAATCTGAAATTGCCTGCGATTGGTGAAACTATCGAGTTGTAAGCTTTTTTGAATTGTCATCTTCGCTGTTAATTTAATATTATAATAAAACGCGTCATTGCCTTTAGATTAGCTTCAACAAATAATATAGGTTGTTATTATTGTTGAAGCTTTCTTTTTGCTTCTTTT